>CAYNDI010000005.1:0-26686 GCA_964395955.1 uncultured Dehalococcoidaceae bacterium | reverse complement strand
CTTTCTATTGTAGCCGGAGCCATCTCTGTTATATATTCCATATACTAATCTGACGTATCGTGCAATATTGATAATAAGGTTCCTTTTTACTTGCAGTGTCGTTAACTTTTGACTTTTTTAGAAGTATTAACTACACTTGACACTAATATTCTTAAAATAGATTTTTAACATAACAGCTGCTAAAAATAAAAATCATGTTAATGATAAAAAGATAGACTGAAGTTCTAAATCATGCATGCGAACGAAATTACACCAGGTTTTTTGGAAAGATTGGCCGCGGCCGTTGACTCGAAGAACATAATCAACGATCCGTCGGTTCTGCAGGAGTATTCCCAGGACAATAGCTTTGTCTCCAAAGGCAATCCCCAGTTACTGGTATATCCAGAGAGCAAAGATGATGTGCAAAAAATCGTTCGATTGGCAGGTGAAAGCAAGATACCCCTCGTGCCGGTCAGTTCAGAACCCCCCAGGTTCCACGGAGATACCATACCCAGCCGAGGTGGTATAATTGTGGATTTCAGGAAAATGAAACGCATTGTAAAGATAGACCCCGTCAGCCGATATGCCCTGGTCGAGCCTGGTGTAACCTATGGTGAACTCATTCCCCTGTTGAAGAAGCAGGGACTCAAACTAATTACTCCCCTATTGCCAAGAGCCTCGAAATCAGTAGTAACCAGTCGACTGGAAAGGGAGCCTACGCTCGTTCCCAAATATCAGTTTGATTATATTGACCCATTACTTACCCTGGAAGTTATCTATGGAACCGGAGATGATTTTCGCACGGGTTCAGCTTCTGGTCCCGGCAATATGGAGACATTGAAGGCCGACAAAGTAAATCCCTGGGGCCCGGGAACAATCGATTACTTCAGGTTTGTTTCGTCAGCACAGGGGACCATGGGACTAATCACCTGGGCAGCTACTAAAGTTGAAGTATCTCCGGTACTCCAGAAACTATATTTTATCCCGATAGATGACGTCAGGAAACTGACAACACCTATACAATTGCTGCTGAATCATAGAGTTGTAGATGAGTGTCTGGCACTGAACAAATCAAATTTGGCCGCGATACTGGCTGAAAACTGGCCTGGTGAATATGATGAATTGAAGGCTAACCTTCCTCCCTGGGCAGTTATAATATGCATAGCTGGATACCGGAGACGCCCGGAAGAGAGGGTGGAAATAATGGAGAAGTACCTTGTTGAGATATGCACAGACCTGGGGCTGAAGCCCCAAATCTCTCTACCCGGAGTCGGAGGAAAGGAAAAAGACGTACTGGAGTTGCTGTCCAAGCCCTGGGACAGGGAGCCGTACTGGAAATTACGCTACAAGGGTTCGTGTCATGATATCTTCTTTCTTACTACTTTGAGCAGGGTGCCGGAATTTATAGCAATTATGAAAAACGTAATCGCACGTTACCAGTGTCCCATTGATGATATTGGTTGTTACGTTCAACCCATGGTACATGGTCGGGGATGCCACTGTGAATTCAACATACCCTGCGATGAATCCAATGCAAGGGAAAAGGATATGGTGCATAAGCTATTCATGGATGCCTCGGAATCTCTCATGAAGAACGGTGCGTTTTTCAGCAGACCGTACGGTCCCTGGGCAGACATGGTATACAGTCGATACCCCGAAGCCAGGACTGCTTTGCAGAAACTGAAAGCCATCTTTGACCCGGCTAATATCCTCAATCCGGGCAAACTGTGCTTCTAGGAGATAAGACGTGGATACTCTTGAGGACTATAAATATACGATGGAATCCTGTAACCAGTGCGGACAGTGCCGTTTCATACTGGGACCCAAGATGAAAAGCTGGCAATACGCCGAAATCTGTCCTATCTATTTGAGGTATAAATGGGATGCCTGTTCCGGGCAGGGATTATTAAATATTGCACAGGAACTTCTCGAGGGAACACTCGGCTATGAGGACGGCTTGATAGAACACATCTATCACTGTACTACCTGTGGCGCCTGTGATATCAACTGTAAATCGGTTAGGGATATGGAAGTAATGGATGCAATCCTCGCCTTGAGGGCTAAGTGCGTTGAGGACGGTCAGGGACCCATGCCGGAACATAAAAAGTATCGCCAGCTTGTTGAGAGCACTAACAATATCTACGGCGAACCTCATAATAATCGCTTCAAATGGCTTCCCCAAAATATACGGCTCTCGGAAGGAGGGCAGACAGCCTATTTTGTGGGGTGTGCGACATCCTATCGGCACCAGGATATAGCACGTAATACAATAGCAATACTGAAAGCCGGTGGTATAGACTTCACGGTCCTGCATACTGAGGAGTACTGCTGTGGCGCCCCATTATGGAGAACCGGCCAAAGAGAAACGGCCTTGAGGCTGGCGGAGCATAACCTCGAGGTTTTCAGGAAGCAAAAAATAAAGACACTGATAACCAGTTGTGCCGAATGTTATGGTACCTTCAAGGGTTTTTACCCCAGAATTACCGAACTGGACTTCGAGGTGGTACACATCACCGAGGTTATCCAAAAGATGCTGAAAGAAGGAAATATAAAGCTGAGCAACAGTGTGAATTTGAAGGCCACCTACCATGACCCCTGCCTACTGGGCAGGCTTTCTGAATTATATGTCCCCTGGAACGGAGTGATAAAAGCTTACGGTTATCACGAACCTCCCAAACAATGGCGAAGAGGAACTTACGGAGTCTATGATGCGCCACGTGAAATCCTCAAGGCAATACCCGGGATTGAGCTGGTGGAAATGACCAGGAACGAGGAGAATTCCTTCTGCTGTGGAGGGGGAGGCGGGGTGCCAGCAGCCTTCCCGGATTTCGCACTATGGACTGCCCGGGAAAGGCTCGATGAAGCACGATCAACCGGCGCCGAGGCATTGATTTCCTGTTGCCCGTTTTGCCAAATTAATTTTAAGAATGCTTTAAAAAACAGTAATGACCTGAGTTATTACGATCTTACCGAACTCGTGGTGAAAGCACTCTGACCGGTTTTAAATGGATTTGATATGAGTTTACCAGAACACATCTATAAAGAATTCGAGAGTGTCGTTGGACCGGAAAATATAAGCGGGCGGGAATATATACTGGCCGCATACCGACACGCCGGTCCTGGGGGTCTTAGAAAGCCACCCAGCCCGGAGGCTGTCATCATGCCCGGTAGTACCGAGGAAGTCCAAGAAATCGTCCGTATATGCAATCGATACGGCATTAAATACGTTGCTACGCTATCGCTCATGGGATTCGGTCTCTCCAGTCAGCCGGGGATGATTATTATAAGTATGAGGCGGATGAATAAGATACTAGAAATCAATGAGGAAGACCGCTACGCAGTTATCGAACCCGGCGTCAGGCAGGTACAGTTGAAGCCGGAAGTGTTGAAGCGAGGTCTCAATTACCCTACGGCATCGGCGGGGCCCTCGTGTTCCGTGCTGGCGAACTTTTTAACCTCGGGTGACCATCACGTTCAACATAGTAATTCAAGATGCTCGCGCTATCTCCTGGGATATGAATGGGTTACGCCCACCGGAGAAGTGATGACGGTCGGTTCATTGGGCGCCGGGGCCGGGTGGTTCTGCCCCGACGGTCCCGGGCCAAGTCTCCGTGGGCTGGCTCGAGGCTGGAGTGGATGGGGAGGGGGACTGGGTATCGTTACCAGGATTGCCGTTGGGCTGGATGCGTGGAAGGGGCCCAGGGTACTGCCGACGAAGGGACATACCCCCTATTACACGATACGCTTCCCGGTAGACTGCCACAAGGTATTTATCTTTAAGTTCCCCACTCTGGAAAAAGTCCGGGACGCTATGATAGAAATGGGGGAAGCGGAGATCGGATTTGCCGTCCTTAAGTTCTTCTATGCGACCGAGGCAGTCTTGTATACGGAGTCGGCCAATGCTTTCTGGGAACTGTGGAACAGCGGTCTCTATCAGAAGGAACTACCACAAGCCCTGTGGGTCTATCTGGCTGCCTGGACCCCCGAGGAGCTTGAGTACGAAGAACGCGTTATGTGGAACATTATCAAAGAAACAGATGGCGAAGCTGTTGATGAGTCCATAAGGAAAAAATATGAGGAAAACATGGACTTCTTCATCATCGTAAGCTTTCTACAGAGAGTACTCAAACTTGGCGGCGGATGGATGGGCACCAAGCTCGGTGGCGACTCTATCCGTCATATGTTTGAAGTGGCCGACTCGATCCCCGAGTTTTTCTATGATTATATTGATAAGGGACTTATTTTAAATACCCCGTATAACTTCCAGATTATCCCCATGGAGTACGGTCATCTGGCTCACATTGAATTGCTATTCTTTTATGATAGGACCGACCCGGAAAGCCGGAATATCCCCATGGAGATAGCACAGAAGTCAACGGAAACCGACATCAAGCACGGATATCACGCCGCGTCGCCACCCCGGGCGACATCCGCGATGGATAAACTGGGCCCTCTTTATAGTAATTTTCACATATGGGCGAAAAAGATAAAAGATGCTTTTGACCCGAATGGTTTATCAAATCCCCTACTTTAACTATGGCCTACCCCCGGTAGTGATGATACCGTTTGTCACCTCTTTACCATAGTGCGTAATATAACCTCATAAGCTGGAATCCTACCCACTTGCCCTTATGTCATATTGGATATCAGTTAAGGATTGTTATCTCTACTCGATTACCTTTATAGTCCGCCTGTGGAACAGTATGCTCTACCCAATCAGGAGAAAATCAAGGCGGCTCTCAGAGATATTATGACTTGATTTATTCCATAAGAAAAGGGGGCTTTAATACCGTCAGTCATATTCCGCGACAAGTTCATTCATTCGTTTGAGGAATCTCCTGCCTGGTAATCCTTTGGCTTCTACATCTCTCACAATTGAATCTTGAGTTATTTGTATTGACTGGCGCCACCGTTTCAGTTCTTCTGGAGTGACTCGAAAAAGTTCTCCTTTTTGTTTTATATATTCTTTTGCTTTTAGTAAGTTGTTATCGGCATCCATACCACTGTGTACGGCATACCAACAATCAGAATCGGCGGGACCTATTTCTTCAATAACTCTTTGGATATCGGGTGGCAGTTTATTCCATGTATCCCATTTCATATATATTCTTATTGGGTGCATGGTAATCGAATAGTCCCCAGCCAAGGTACAATAGGGCGCTGCTCCCTCCGCAAGTCTAAACATATATGACGGGAGTATGCCCAATACTGCCGCATCTAGCTGTCCTGTTCCTAGAAGGTGACTTATTTCGAGATATCCGACATGTATTGGCTTGGCTCCGAGGGCTGTCATAAACCTATCTATCGGAAGGAGCGACCTCGTTCTGGCACCTTTAAAGTCCTCTAAAGTACGTATAGGACCCCAAGCTCTGCTTGAAAAGATGGCCATCAATGCACCTGTTCCTATTCCAACGATTTTCGTGTCACTCAATTCGTCTCGCAGTTCGGAAAATTCTGAGTATAGTTGAGCTATAACCCTGCTTCCAACAGTTGCACTAGGAAAAACGAAGGGGATTTGAACGAGGTTAAGTAACGGATACCGACTGCTCATAACCGGGACATCCCTGACCACATCAGCAGCGGCGATTAATCTTTGGTTCTCACCGGTACTTTTCGTAAATTTGACTCGGGTTCTAGTCCTCGCCTCCACTTCATTCATCCACATATCCACAATTTCTGTGCCATGATCATGAATATTATGAAATATGAGTTCTCTCGGTTTTTCGCTTGATTTTTTATCGATATTATTCACAAATGGTTCTTCGGAGTGATTTATTGATCTAAATAGTATTTTATAACATATACTCCTTCCTGGGAAATGAGCTGATCATTCAAGAACAAAACAACTCTCGGACCGATTCCGGTTTAAAAGGCAGGCTAAAGTCATCTGCAAGCCAAGTGACGGTACCGATGTTGGTGATTCTGTTGAGGATACCATTACTATCCTAAATTCTTACCCGTATATTGATAGTGTGACGATTACCCCAGACCCGGCCTACACAAATAATACTCTTACGGCTGTTCCCTCAGGCTGGAATGACCCCGACGGCGATCCCGAAACCTACGAATACCAGTGGCAGAAGTATGATGGTGCTACCTGGCAGGATGGAGCCTGGGTAGAGATCGAAGACTGCGTCGTCAATCCCGACAGCAATACCATCACCGCTCCAATAAGCCACTTCTCTATCTATACCGCCATGGCGCATATGGCACCCGCCAAATTCGAGGTCAGTGAAATAACCATTACCCCGACCGACGTAAAACCTGACGAGTCCATCACGGTTAGTGTTACCGTAACCAATACCGGCGATTTATCCGGCAGCTATACCATCGTCCTGAAAATCGGCGGTATAGTTGTCCAGGACAAGGCCGTGACCTTGAAGGGCGGCGAAAGCCGGACGGTCAGCTTTATGGTGACCGAGGGCATAAGTGGAACATACACCGTTAATGTGAGTAGTGCCTCGGGCAGCTTTACGGTCGAGGAACTCCCACCCAAAGGCGAGGTAGCCGAAGTATCTGAAGTAGAAATTCCGGAACCCACACCCACACCGACACCAACACCAGAGTTTGCGGAAAAACTGGAACCGGTGAAACAGCCTGAAAAGACACCTGAACCAACTCCAACGGCCCCGATCATGGAACCAGTTACGACCGGGGGAACTGCCTGGTGGCTCATCGTTATCTATGTAGCCGCCGGAGTTATTATAGTTGGCCTAGGCACGTACTTCTTCGTAAGAAGGCGCAACACGGCAGGATAAATCATCTTTATCCCTGGCCGGATATATTCAGTATATATTCAGTAGGATTGTCGCAAAATACGGCAATATTTAGTTAGGTAGCCGGGGGCTCCGTAACGGAGCCCCCGATATGACAATTATTCATGCTTGTAAATGCCGAGAATCGGGTACGTACCTACCAGAACAACTTCACCGTTCTGTACCTGGTCGATGCGCATCTCTTTAGCACCCTCGACATCGGCGGGGCCAAAGGACAGCGGCGGTGTCAGGTCGCCGGTGCTCAGGTTCTTGATCTGGTAGAAACCGTATTCCAGAACGTCAACCGACTTCAGCTGGTCGGCCGGCACCTGTAGCATGGCCAGCCGTAGCGCCTCGCTCTGTATCATCGCCTCGACGATACCGGCAAGGTACATGATATGGGTCACCGGTTTATCGGCGTGGTACTTGGCCTGTAGCTCGTCGTAGAAGGCTATCCCGGCCAATTCCTTGTGGGTCAGGGGAGGGTAGCTGCCGGCGACGACGACGCCGTCACCCATGGTGCCCATCGCTGGGGCGAAGACTGCCAGGTGGCTTGGGGCAGCAAAGCCGAAGGTTATTTTGTAAGGCTGATTGGTCCCCATTCCCAGCCTGACGGCTTCCTTGATGGTTGGCTGAGAGCCGGGATTGATCGCCCAGCCAAGAGCCAGGTCTACTTTGTTGTCCTTGAGCCAGGACAATTGGGTGGTCGGCGGCGTGGTAACTACCATCGGCACGAACTGCTTGCCGACAAACTCGAAACCGGCATTCTCCAGATAGGCTTGCATCTCGTGTATATCAATTGACCTGCCCGGGGCACTGTCAGCGGTGAGATAGGCTACCCTGGGTTTAGCCGTATTGCCAGCTTTCTTCCAGTTGTCCAAGAACCAGTTGCCGATGGCACCCAGCTCATCGGTATACAGCGGGTAGTTGGTGAAGATAGTTTTTGGCGGCGATAGCAGGTAGGGGCCGGCGGCCATGCTGGTAGCGCCGATGCGGTCCTTGTTCAGCAGGTCCATCAACGCCATTGCGGTCTGTGACGCCCCTATGCGGTAAACGAGTATACCCTTGGCCTTAAGCTCATCATAGATAGACAGCGCCTTTTCCGGGCTAAGCTCGTCATCGCGCCAGAGCACTTCCAGGTTGACATTGTCCGGTAACTTCTCACTCCGCCAGGGCGCCATCATCCTGGTCTCGTTGACGTACTTGGTGTAGTCCTGGTAACCGGCCAGCACCGCCGCCGTATCCTCGGCGTAAGCGCCGGTCAGCGAGTAAGTGCCGCCGATATAAAGCGTAACCGGCTTGGCCGTGGTCGGAGCGGGGGTGGTGGTTGTCTCTTTGGTAGTGGTGCAGGCGGGTAGCGCCAGTAAAGCCGCCAGCATGACTACTAGAGAAATGATTAAAAACAGTGTCTTCTTAGTCATATTCCCTCCTTCTTAATTCCTAAGTTGATACCACCAGATAGCCAATAATATTTCTTCTAACTCATCCACCTCCTTTCACCCGTTTTTTACTTATTAGTATGAGAAAGGCCATCGCCTGTAATACGATTTTACAATCTCCCAGCGGTGTACCAGTCCCCGCGGCTCGAAGATAAGGAAAACGATGATAACCAGCCCGCGCATGATAAGACCCAGTGAAGCCGCCGCCTGGGCCGCGATGGCGGGAAAAATGGCGGCCAGCATCGGCCCGAAAACGGTCACCGCTTCGTCCAGCAGCTTGAGGGAGACCACGCCCAGGATAACCCCGCTGGTGCTTCCCATACCGCCGACGATGAGCATACCCAGGTACCATACAGAATTCATGAAGGGGAAATTATCGGTGCTGATAAAGCCGTAGTAGTGAATCAGCAATGCCGCGGAAACACCGGCAAAAACGCAGCCGATAAAGAAGGCGGTGAGTTTGTATATCCACAGGTTGACACCCATAACCTCGGCCGCCAGGTCGTTATCGCGTACGGCCACAAAAGCCCGGCCCGACCGGGTTCTGACGATGTTTTTCGCCACGTAGACCGCTATACAGGTAATCACCATCACTAGGTAAAAATAACTGGATTTAGAATAAAACTCGAAGCTACCTATCGTGGGTTTCGTCACTGACATCCCGTCGGCGCCGCCGGTAACATCGTAAAACTGGAGGACAAGCCAGATGATAATAAAATGGGCGGCCACCGTCGCCATAATCAGGTAGAAGCCCTTTATCTTCAGGGACGGCAGGCCGAAGACAATGCCCACGATTCCCGCACTCAGGCCGGCACAGGGCAGGGCTGCCCAGAATGACCAGCCGAGCTTGGCCGTAAGAATAGCGGATGCGTAGCCACCGACCGCCATAAAACCGGCATGCCCGAGTGAAATCTGCCCGCAGTAACCCGTCAGGATTTGCAGGCCGAGTACGCTGATGATGGTGATGCCGATAATCGTCGATATCGTTAAGATTCGGTCGCTGGCATACGCCGGCATGGCGAAAAGCAGGGCGAGGAAAGCCAGTAATAACAGCCAGTGCGTTTTAGTGCGGAAGATGGCCATATCCTGGGCGTAACTTTCCTGGAAGACTCCGCTTGGTAGACTCATTACTAAATCCTCTCAATCCTTGCCAGGCCGAATAAACCGTGAGGTTTGAAAATCAGTACGATGATAATGACGATGAACGGAAAAACATTAGCCAGCCCGCCGCCGGAAGGCAATAGCGGGTCCAAGTAACGGACCGACACGTTCTCCAGTATACCCAGCGTAACTCCGGCGACGATAGCCCCGCCTATCGAGTCAATCCCTCCCAGTAATACCACCGCGAAGGCCCTCATACCGGCCTCGGTTAGCGCGACTGAAACACCGGACACGCTACCGAGAAGGATACCACTGACGACGCCGACCACACAGGCAATCACCCAGGAGATGGCATAAACCGTGGTTACCTTGATACCGGCGCCTTGTACCACCTGTTCATCCTCGGCGGTAGCCCGCATAGCCAGACCCACCTTGGTGTATCGGAAGAGAATCATTAGTACCACCACCACGATAATAGATACGATAATACCGATCATCGTATCCGGCGGTATGGATAACTCGCCGATCTTCAGGGTCATTGTCGGCAGTACCCCGTGGTAGGCTTTGTATTCACCACCCCAGACCAGTGTGGCCACTCCATCAAGCACCGTCCCCAGAGCGATGGTCATCATGATAATCGCCAGCACCGGCTGACCCACCATGGGGCGCAGGGTCAAGCGCTCTATCAACAGACCCATAATAACGGCCACGGCTATGGCGGCAATAAGACTGGCCCATACCGGAAGATGGAAGGTCACCAGAAAGGTAAAACCCAGGTAGCCGCCTATCATCACGAATTGCCCCTGAGCTATATTAAACGCCTTGGAGCATTTAAGTATGATGACAAATCCGATAGCAATCAGGGCGTAGACCATCCCCAGTCCGAAGCCGGTCACCACTAATTGTAAAAAACTCATGAGTCAGCCCCCTCAACCGACTTGATATTAACCATGGTTTTCACACTACCCGTCCGCCCGTCACGGTACCTCACCTGTGTCTCGACGGGCACCTCGGTCTTATCCTCATATATAGTTCCGACGAGCTCGCGGTAGCGCTCTTCGAGGAAAGCCCTTCTCAGCTTTCTATTGCAGGTCAGTTCGGCTTCATCGGGATCAAATTCCTTGGGCAGGTTGACGTACTTCTTTACTCGTGAAGATGGAGGAAGATCCCGATTGATCCTGGCTATATCCTGCCTCACCAGCTCGTAGACCTCTGGTTTCTGAGAGAGGTCATTAAATGTGGTATAGGTCACACCCTTCCGGTCAGCCCAGTGCCCGACGTTGTTGGAGTCAATAATGATGATTACCGAGACATAAGCCCCATCAGGTCCGGCTGTAACCCAAGCATCCTTGATATATGGACTGAACTTCAACCGGCTTTCAATCAACTGGGGAGCTATGGTAGCGCCGTCAGGAAGATTGATAAGGTCATTCAACCTGTCTGTAAGGATAACGCAGCCATCGTCCCTGATATACCCGCTATCACCTGTGTAAAACCAGCCGTCTTTAAGTACCCTAGCCGTTAACGCCGGGTCGTTATGATAACCCATGAAAAGGCTGGGCTGCCGGCAGATAAGCTCGCCCTCGGAAGTTATTCTGACCTCATCCTCCCAGTTGAGGGTACCAATGGTCTCCAGGCCGATGTCGCCGGTCCTGGACCCAGTGAGGGCCCCGCCCTCTGCCGACCCGTACAGGATTTTCAATGGTATTCCGAGGGCATGGTAAAACCGGATGACTTCCGGACTGAGTGTTGCCCCGGTAGTATAGCAGATTCTGGCGTTAGCCATGCCGAGGCTATCCCTGATAGGCCTGAAGAGAATTAAATCGGCCAATGCATTAATGGTTTTCCAGAAAATTCCCGGCTTTTTCTTTTCAAATTCTAATCCAGCCATTTTATTACCGACGGGCATGAACAAACGATAGCTAAGTTTCTTGAGAGGGTCGGAACCCTGTATACGCGCCTGTACGCTACTCGCCTGGCTTTCCCACAGCCTCGCCCCGTATAATACGATATCCGGCCCTATTTCCCGGATATCCTGCGGCTGAGTTTCCGCCTCCTCGGCGAAGTTCAGGATGCTAGCTGATAACAGGTGACAGCCAATCCCCAGCCATTGCTCGGTAATCCAGGCAGGAGGCAGTGAAGAGACGACATTATCACCCTCAGACCACGGGTCGAACTGCAGGAGATAATAAGCTCCCGGTATCATCGTTCTGTACGTATGGACGGCTCCCTTGGGATTATTACCGGTGGTACCAGAAGTATAGATAATGGCGCAAATATCATCGGCCCGGCCGCTCTCCACATTTGCCTCGAAGAGCCCGGGGTGCTCTCTTGCGTAATTTTCCCCCAGTTTCAGTACCTGCCGATAACCCATCAAAATCGGGTCGTTATAATGAGACAGCCCTTTCTGGCGCCAGTAAATCACCTTCCGGAGCCCCGGGAGTTTATCTTTAATCTGGAGCAATTTATCGACCTGTTCCTGGTCTTCGACGATGACAAAACTGGCCCCGGAGTTCTCAGCTATGTATCTTGTCTCCGCCGTCGTCAAATCCGAGTACAACCCGACGGAAACCCCGTGATTGGCTTGGGCGGCCAGCTCGGCGGTATACCACTGCGGGGCATTATCCCCGATGATAAGCAACCTGTCTCCCTGCACGAATCCCAGCGCGAGCAGGCCGAGGGCGAGCTGACCGGTATCCCGATAATAATCGTTCCATGTGTAACGCTGCCAGATACCGTAATGCTTGTAACGCATGGCTATGCGGCTATCGCCATATTTTTTACGGTTGTATTGCAGTATCTTGGGCCAGGTATCGCCCTTATCTCTGTAAATGTTCTCCAGTCCATCATTCGTCATAAAAGTAGGATTCCTTTTTCAGGCGAGCCATCTCTTCCGGCGCCGATAGTGCTTGACCTCCCGGTAACTCTTTTGGGACCCGACCGTCGATAGCCCCATATAGAATTCTTTAATATCTTCGTTATCTTTTAACTTATCAGCCGGGCCGTCCATGACAATTCTCCCGTTTTCCATGACGTAACCATAATCAGCGATACCGAGGGCAGTTTTAACATCCTGTTCCACGAGGAGTATGGACATCTTTCGTTCGGCAATGATTCTCTGGATGATTTCGTAAATTTCCTGTACCAGCAGCGGCGCCAGACCCAGCGAAGGCTCGTCCAGAAGCATGAGTCTGGGTTGCGCCATGAGCGCCCGGCCTATCACCAGCATTTGTTGCTCGCCGCCCGAGAGATAACCGCTTACCCGGTGGCGGAATTCTTTTATACTGGGGAAGTAATCAAAGACCATGGCCATATCCCGTTTTATTCCTGCCCGGTCTTGGCGGCGGTAGGCACCTATCAGCAAATTTTCCTCCACGCTCAGGTGCTCCAGGACTCTCCGTCCTTCCATGACCTGGCTTATCCCCATGGTGGCGATATAAGCAGGGTCATAGCGGTCTATCCGTCTATCGTTAAAAACAATACTTCCGCCGGTCACTTCCCCCTCCTCCGTCTTGAGCAGTCCTGAAATTGCCTTGAGCGTGGTGGTCTTACCCCCACCATTGGCCCCGAGCAGCACCACGATTTTTCCTTCGCCTACCTCCAGCGAGACGCCATGCAGCACCTGGATAACATTCATGTAAACAACTTCAATATTGTTAACTTTTAACATATTGCCGGTTCTCCCAAAGTACCCCCTCTCACACTCGGTCTCCCCCCAGATAGGCACTGATAACCTCGGGATTGGTCTTAACTTCATCGGGGGTGCCCTCTGCTATCTTGCGTCCGAAGTCGAGGACGATAATTCTGTCGGCGATGTCCATCACTACACCCATATCATGCTCGACAAGGATAATGCATTTGATGCCATCTCTAAGCACCGGCGTATCCGGATAGGTGTCTCCCTGGCCCTCGAATACATCGATGATGAAACGGGCAATATCCTCCTTTTCCTCCAGGTTCATGCCGGCCATCGGCTCGTCGAGGAGCAGGATATGCGGCTCCAGGGCCAGAGCCCTTCCCAGCTCTACCCTTTTCCGCATCCCGTAGGGAAGTACCCCCACCATCTTTTTTCTGATCGGCCCTATTTCCAGAAAATCTATTATCTCCTCTACAATCAGGCGGTGCGCGATTTCTTCCCGGTGCGCCCAGCCGAAGTATAACGCACCAGTGACAAAACTTCGCTTCATAATCACGTGCCGGGCTGCCAAAATGTTGTCCTGAGTGCTCAAGCCGGTATAAAGTTCGATATTCTGAAAAGTCCTGGCGATGCCCATCTTGGCCAGTCTGTCCGGGCGCATACGGGTAATTCTTTGACCGTCGTAATATATCTCGCCTTTTTGCGGTTTATAAAAGCCGTTGATACAGTTAAGAAGGGCGGTCTTACCGGCGCCGTTGGGACCGATAATGGCCGTTATCTCGTTGTCCCTGATATCCAGACTGACGTCGGTAAGAGCCCGTACTCCCCCGAAGCTAAGCGAGATATTTTCTACACGCAGCTTTACGTTTTTTTCAGTTCCCGTCTTCAACACTACCTTCTCCCAGGTGTGTAACAATGCCAACCGAAAACATATTATTCGGTCTGTTAACAATCTGCCCTGTCATTGTATGAAAACCCGTTGTGAAAAACAACCAGAGATTAGAGACACGATTAAGTGCTCCCATCCCCATTTGTTTTTGGCCTACTTTTTCCGTATCTTGTCCTTGGGGTACATGGAAGTGAATTCTGGGATTATATTTTAAGAGATATTATAACTTTTTTACCCTTAAAAGTATTACACAGATAAACCGGTACTTAAATACCGCACTTAGGGTATTTTTGACAACACCAAAAGAAAATGTTATATAATCGGCATATGGCCAGGATGACTGATAAAGAGTACCAGGATATTTTACATCTGATTTACTCTGCAAATCACTGTGAAGACATGGAAAGTTTCCTTCGTAACTTATGTCCCTCAATAATGCAGATGTTTCATACTGAATGTGTCACTTTTCATCTTATCGAGGGATATCCCAGGCATGTGAAAATAGTCGAATCAAGGTCTTTTAAATCGGATAGCCATAACCTGGTCGAAGACAGGTATTACCCGACATTGTACAAAGACAGTTATTTTCATCATTCGCCTTTATTACAAGAAGCACTTACTACATCGGAGCCGGTACTAAAGGTCGGGGATTCTATTTCTCTCAGGGAATGGGAGAGGTCAGATTTTTACAATAATTTTATTCTTCCCCAGCACCTCTACTGGGAAATGTTCCTGACTTTACGCTGGAAAGAAAAATTAAAGTCCACATTTACGCTTTGGCGTTCCAAGAAGCAATTGGACTATGAGCTTGGCGACATGGAAAAAGCGAGAATACTGGCGCCTCATCTTATGCTCGCCATTCGTAACCTCGATACAATTTCAAAGATCCGAGGCTGTAAAAAACGGTTTTTAACCGCCGATGGGGATTCTGATGAAGGAGTTCTTTTATTGGACCATAAATTCAGGCCAGTTCACTCCAATGCCAAAGCGAGGGAAGTATGCCTGTATTTATACAATAGAATGCCTTCGGACACGTTTAACCTTGAAAAAGGTGAGTTCCCCATGCCATCATGCATCATTAAAGACTGTTCCGACCTGCGTGATTTACTAAAGACAGAGGCAAGATTCGTTTTATGGCCGAAAGAGAGGATAATATTTGTCGAAAACGGCAGAAACTTCCGGAGTGAGTGTTCGCTGATATGGAAAGCTGACCAGATAAATACAACCCCCAACTTCATCGTTACCTTATCCGACCTGACCGACGAGAAGGCGAAGTTGGAAGCTGCCTTACAGGCCAGTTTCCACCTGAGTAAGAGGGAAGTAGACATAGCTTACTGCATTGTGGCGGATATGTCTTATGATGATATCGCGGAAAAGTTATATATTAGTAAGTTCACGGTGCGTACACACGTTAAGAACATATATCGTAAGCTGAAAATTAATAACAAGATTGAGTTATATCGGGTTATACAATCACTCACCTGGTTGATATAATTTTATCTTGGATATTCAATACACGTATACAAGCCAGAATTGTTCGCTAAAGCTCTTTATGGCCTAAATTACTAATACGAAGGAAGAAGAAAAGTTTTT
This sequence comes from uncultured Dehalococcoidaceae bacterium, assembly GCA_964395955.1. Classification (GTDB taxonomy): domain Bacteria; phylum Chloroflexota; class Dehalococcoidia; order Dehalococcoidales; family RBG-16-60-22; genus CAYVPT01. Next base: position 11,293 of record CAYNDI010000005.1, on the reverse strand, counting down.
AGTTCTGCCTATTGACACCCCAAGTGGAGATAGGGTGACAATAGGCAGAACTTTTTACACTTCATTTGCGTTGAACATATAGGTATAATTAGTTTCAGGTCACAGAATATGCGACTATTATCCAACAATTGCCTCTATTGATACATTTTTTTATACTAATGTCCGACTAAAGTGGAAAAATTCACGGACTTCTATGATATAATCCTGTACGTTAGTTCTAACTTTTATAAACGAAGGAAATATTGACCGGAGGAGAAAAATGGTTAATGAAAAGAGGCTAACATTGGTGTCTCCATGCGGCTATTGTTGTCTCAGTTGCGCCGCGTATGAAAATAGCGTTTGTAATGACGAGGTCGTTATCCAAAAAGAAGCCAGGCGAGCGAACCTCCCCGTTGATAAACTCCGGGGCATTTGTGCCGGTTGCCGACAAAAGCAGGGACGGCCGTACATGGATATTCTATGTCAAACATACGACTGTTGCGTTAACAAAAAGGGTCTTGACTTTTGCTTTCAGTGTAAGGACTTCCCATGTCTGAAACTGGCGCCTATCAGTGATATGGCCGAGGTGCGGAGGCATAATACCAAGATATACAACCTCCTCATGTTGAAAAGGCTGGGTCTGGACGAGTATATCCAAAAGAGTGGAGAGTTAGTGAGACAATGGGCTAAGGGCAAGACACCAAACCTTGGAGATGATATTCAAGTGTAGGCAAAAATCTTGGTGCTTGATTGTTAATCTTGAACAGATAATAGAACCGTACCCCGCCTTCTAACCATCGCCACACAATCTGGACTATTGTTTCCTCATACAAAGCTTTCATATGAAAAAGGAAGCGGGTCTGAAATATGAGGTATATTATCGGGAATTCCAACCGAATATTTTTCAGATTGCTCGGCCACACCACTTAGAGTTGTACCCCGCAGCTTTGCTTCAGTATCCCAACAGTGAGATGAAAATTGTGATCTCTGCAATGCTTTCCGGTGATACAAATCGTGGCTGCCCCGATTGCTCTAATCTTTTCTTGCCTGGAAGCCTGAGGCGGATGTAAAATTCGTACGACAAACGATATGAAAGGCAAATATTAGTAATGTGGGTGTTATGTATTTTTGACTAGTCGGTGACCGCCTGACACCCAGGTGGACTGAGAAGAGAGGCTTGAGAAAGAATACATCGAGAAATGGGATGTGATATAACAACAGTTAAGTCCAGGAAAGAACTCATCGAAGAAGAAAAAAAACTGAAAGAAAAAATAGAAAAGAGGCACGGAGTTTTGTGATAAGGAACTCGATAACGTATTTGTAGCTACGCTAAAAAAGTGCTTAAAGAAAACTATCGAGATAAGAAAAATTGATACCGACCTCGAAACGCCTGAATTTGCCGATACCATCATCAAGGCTTTTAATGAATTAATGGCATCTAACTTAGTTCACAAAGCCCTTTAATGAACGCATACCTCTGGTTAACCATCTCTTGAAAGTTGGCAATATCGGCTTCTTTAAAATGCGAGAATTTCCGCACCGGCTTTATAAATTCTTCTATTGGACTGGGATTAGGCACTTCATGATTCAGACGGAACTTGCCGTTTTCGGCCTCCCATAGCGGGAAGTAGTTGGTCCTCACCGCCGTGCGACAGACCTGGATAGATTCGCTGGTCTCGATGCGCCAGCCCATTACGCACGGGGCGAAGATATGGATATAGGCAAACCCTTCATTTTTCTTTTCCTTTGCCTTGATTAGCTTCCTAGCGAAGTCATCGAGGTGGCTGAGCGTGGCGGTAGCTACGTAAGCGGCACCGTGTAGGGCTATGAGGAGGGGCAGGTTCTTGGCGGGAGTCGGTTTGCCCCGGCTGGCGGAGCCGGCCGGCGTAGTGCTGGTTGATGCCCCCAGGGGCGTTGTACTGCTCCTCTGGTATCCAGTATTCATGTAACCTTCGTTGTCATATGTAATATAGATAATAGGCTCGTTCCTCTCAGCGGCTCCGCTGAGAGGCTGGAAACCGACATCGGCGCTGCAACCATCGCCGGTGAAACAGACCACCGTAACTTCCTTTCCTATCTTGCGATAGTACCGGGCGATTCCGGTGGCGCTGGAAGCAACCCCGGTCATCAGGCAACTGAAGTAAGCCATGCGGTGCCAGGTTCCTAGGTTTTGCCCGTAAAAAACCGGCGCCGAGCAACCCGGACAGCCGACCAGCACGATATCCTTGCCCAGGACTTTGGGTACAAATCTGGCGGCGAGCTCTAGGCTACAGCCGGCACACCAGGCGAGCCCTCCGGCGTATTGTTCCTCTTTCTCGCTGAAATAGTCGAATATTTTCGATTTCTTTTTTCCCTGTACCATCATTTACTCCTCTAGCGGAATCCAGGTCACTTCCTGGTAAGGTTTGCATTGAGCAGCAGCACGGACCTCATTGATTACTCTTTCGATATGTGGGATGGTAATATCCAGGTTGGCCAGGCCGTCAATGTAACTCAACATCGGCACAATGCCAATTTCCGGCGTTAGAGCCCTCACCTCCATATACATCGGTCCGCAGTTCCAGCCGAAGCCGACGCTCCGGTCGATAACGCCTATTGCTTTCTTCCCTCTGAGTACCTCCACAAGTCGCTGACGAGGGAAGGGACGGAACAGCCTGAGCTTGACCAGCCCCACCTTTATTCCCTCTGCCCTCTTGTTATCGACCGCCACTCGCGCTGTCCCGGCGGCACCACCGGAGGCAACCACAACTATCTCGGCGTCGTCCGTGCGGTATTCCTCTATCTGGCCCCCATAGTATCTCCCGAAATACTCCCCAAAATATCGGTCAATTTCGTCCAGCTTATTAGCGGCACGCTCCATTGCAGCGCATTGCCGGTAGCGCAGCTCCACAAACCCCAGCTCGATGCCATGGGTACCGCAGCCCAGGGGTTCCCCCGGCATTAAAATCTGGCGAGCTGGCTGCTCCTTTAAAGGTTCCAGAAACCGGTCAACGTCTTCTTGTTCCGGGATTTCCACCGCCGTAGCCATGTAGGAAAGGTAAAAACCATCGTAGTTCACCATCACCGGAAGCTGGATGTCATGGTCTTCCGCCAGCCGGTAAGCCATGATTACCATGTCGATGATTTCCTGGCCTTCTTCGACGATTACCTGTATCCAGCCTGAATCCCTCACGCTGATGATATCCTGCTGGCCGCCGGAGACTGCCAGGATGCCCGGCGCCTCGCGGTTAGCAATGACCATCACAATCGGCGCCCGAAAGCCGGCGGTATGCTGCACCGCATCATACATAAAAGACAGGCCCCAGGAAGACGTGGCCGTGAACGTCCGGCCGCCGGCTATACTGGCGCCAGCCACGACATTCATCGCTGAGTTCTCTCCCTCTACCTCCACCATTTCGGTGTCCACTAGTCCGTTGGCGCGGAATGCCGATAGCTGTTCAGCCACTTCGCTCATGGGTGTTATGGGAAAGGAAGTCGCCACGTCGGGCCGGCAGAGCATGGCCCCGTAAGCCGCCGCAGCATTACCTGTGATTACCCTGACTTTACCCTTTCGAGCTATCATCGGCGAAATCTCCTTCCGAAACCATAGAAATCGCGCCTCTCGGACATTCCCTGGCGCAAATCCCGCATCCTTTACAGAAATTCAAGTCCGGGGAAAAACAATCGCCTTGGTCTATCAGGCACTGCGGCGGACAGTAAAGAGCACAAAGACCGCAGTAGTTGCACTTCTCTTTATCGAGTACCGGCCTGGCAACGCGCCAACTCCCGGTATCCAGGCAGAGCAATCGCTTGTGGCCGTCGGACCAAGCCCCTTCCTGCTTGAAAATGAATTCGTGTTTGACAACCATAGAACCCCCTATTCTATTATTACGCTAGTTGAGAAATACCCGTTCGTGATGACTTTTGAATAGTCTGAAGCAATCTGAACTTGCGTTTTGAATATACCACAGGAAAGCGGCATACACAAACGTCGTTAAAATACATGACGAAGTCTTACTAATGATGGTAACATTAAGGTTACCAACAACTATAGTCACACTTAGTCAAGTAAATCAACTTTATCGCTTAAGATCGTTTAATTTCATTTAGTTCCGGTTAATAATCACAACTTAGTCCCACTATTATACGTGATCTGCTGATTATAAACCCGAAACAGCACATTATCAGAGGCTTTGAGCCAGGTCATGCCCTTTTTAAGTCCCTAAAAAGCTTCCTTTTTTACCTTAATATCCCACATTCAATCATCAGGCATGAAATCAGGCGGACCTTTTTATCGTTCTTTGAACATGTAGAAACCAAAAGGTATTTTTAAGGAGGAAATCGGGGAACCTTTTAAGAGAGACAAACGCCATCCTTAGGACGTAAGCCCAATTTGCGAGTATTCAGGCTTTCAGTATGTCCTTGTGGCGCAGCGCCCGCTCCAGCGAGGGCTGCATCTTCATCTCGCGGAACTCCTTGATGGCGAAATCCAGATGCTCCAGGGCCTCCTTTTTCTCTTTGGGGTAGTGCTCCAACAGTAATTCGGCGAGCTGGAGGCGTGAGAGGGCGAGTTCCGGCCGGAAGGGCATTTCTGTACAGACTTTGATGGCTTGCTGATAATATTTGCGGGCTTCGTCATATCTACCGAGGAGAGCCGCCGCCCCACCTAGATGACGGGGGATGCAGGTGGGGTGCCAGGCTCCATTTGTAACAAGACCGGAATTTTTAAAACGATTCAGAAGAAGTTCAGCGGCATGACGGTGTCCAAGAAGCACGGCTGCCTCAAGGAAACCGACATCAACCCATGATAATATCCAATCTTCATCCGTACCCATTGCCGGGCGGTTCATAACATGCTTTTCCAGCAGTTCAAGTGCTTCTTCATTCTTCCCCACGTGGGTTAGTAACAGGGTAAGTTGGCCTTCTATCATTGGTATTCGGTGTGAATCTGCAAAATCATCATCAACCAGACCGAGATAAACCCTAGCTCTATTCTCGACGACCACCCAAAATAAAGTAGCGAATCCCGGATTCCCGGCTGCTTCAGCACGGGAACGGGCACGCTCAGCCCTCTCCCGCGCCTCCGCAAATTTACCATCCATTAATAAATAGCAACCCTCTTCTGATTCAGCCAGAATTTCCAATGCCCAGAATCCTGTACGAGTGGCGCGTTTTCGCAACTCTGCAGTAACTTTTTCGGCACGCTTCCGCTGGCCTAAAGACAAAAAAACATCTGCTACGAAATATAAACTAGCATAAGTGGTGAGTTTGAGTTCATGATGCGGGGTTGCCCACAATTCTTCAGCAAGTTGTGTCAATTTAGTGGTAAACTGTGGCGCTCTGTAATAGACAAAAGGCCCCTGCGCTATTATCCAGTAGTCTTCCCGGGTACCTACATTACGGGCAAGTTCCAGAGCTTCATCAAATAACCTGTAGGCTGTTTTTATGTCACCGATTGCTATTTTCTGAATTGCTTGTACCCAGTCTACGTAAGCGCGTTCTATGGTGCCGGTATGGGCATAACGGTCAAGCTTTTCAGCCCATTCATATAATTGCGGATTGTTAGAAACTGCTTGAAAACCAATGGCGTCTAATGCTGATATACAGGCTTTGCCGACTCGTGTTTCATCGTTTATGCTATCGGCAAGCGAAAGTGCGGCAGGTGCTTCGGTTTCTACTATACGGTTTAACTCCGCCGCTAGAAGTAAAATATCACATAAGTTGAGTATCAGGTCGCACCGTTTTGCCTTGTCCTCGGGGTCAAGGGTTTCCTGCACTTTGAGCGCCTGCTCCAGTAACCTAACCGCTTCACCGTAGGCATAAACGTCCACGGAGCGTTTGGCAGCCATCTCCCCGTAACTCACAGCTTTCTTCAGATCAGCGGAATCCGAAGAATGAGAGAAGTGCTCGGCCAATTCGGTGGCGTGTTCCTCAAGCCGGCTGGCATATATCTCTTCCAGCGCCCGCGCCACCTGCTGGTGCAGCCGGATACGTTTGGGCGCAATGGTCTCTTCATAAAGAGTCTGGCGGAAGAAGGCGTGGGCAAACCTGTAAGTCACCGCCGCACCTACCCCGGCACGCTCCTCGATGATGGCTGCCTTCTTCGCTTCCTCGAGGGCGTTAAAGAGTGCCTCCTCGGATAATCCCGATACCTTCTTCAATACCTCAAGTCGGAAGTCACGCCCGATGACGGCGGCCACGGAAAGGAGCTGGTTGCACTCCTTGCTGATTAATGATAAGCGTTTACCGATGACATCCCTTAAGCCTTCAGGGATATTCATTTCCAAAGGGGTCTCTTTAGCAGGTCTCCAATGTCCGTCCTTCTGTGTCAGAAGCCCTTCCTCGACAAGATAACGTACTACTTCCTGTACAAATAAGGGATTACCTTCTGTCTGGCGGTGTACCGCTTCGGCTAGGTTCCAGGGTATTTCCTGCCGGGTGATACTCTCCAGCATCCGCCTGACCTCATCAGCATTGAGACCACGCAAGAGAACACGACCGTAGGTAGAAACACGTCTTAATTCGGCCAGTGCCGCTGACAGTGGGTGATTACGGTCTACCTCAACATCACGGTAAGTGCCGACTATAAGGAGCCTCGTTCCGGAAAGATGGCGCGAGACGTGAGTAAGCATGTCAAGGGTACCCTTGTCAGAATCATGCAGGTCTTCGAGGACCACCAGCAATGGCTGGACATTTGCGGCATTAGACAGAAAGGTAGTGACAGCCTGCATTAGACGGTAGCGTTCCTCCTCTGGGTCACCCTTTGGCCTGGGTTTTACCTTGAGTTTTTCCTTTATCTCGGAGACGATGCGGGCGACATCAGCCGCACCGGTTCCTAACTCTTCTCTTAAGTCCTTTGTCTCACGACTGAGCACGTAAGAACGCATGGCTTCAACAAAAGCCAGATATGGCAAGGACAGAGACCCTTCCTCGTAGCAGTGGCCGAGCAGCGTTTTCCCGCCCCTTAAAGTCACAAAGGTCTTGAGCTGGTCGCAGATGGCCGTCTTGCCGATGCCAGGCTCGCCCACCACCATCATTAATGCCCCCTGCCCGGACATGGCGCCTTCGAAGGCACCCTGGAGCTGTTTTAACTCCGGTTCTCTACCCACGAATACCCTTCTGTAAAGAGGATTTTCGACTGGGGCTTCCCTTGATGGTTCTTTACTTACCTTACCAGCCTCTATGGCCTCTAAAGCCTGTAAGACTACCGCTGCTGATTCCGGTCTCTTCTCAGGGTCTTTCTCCAGTAACTGAAGTATCAGCGTCTCTAATGCCGGTGGTAAATCAGCCCTATGCCAGGTGGGAGATACCGGCGGCGTGTTGATATGTTGACCGATTATCGATATAGAGTCGTCACCGACAAAAGGCGGTCTTCCCGTTACCATCTCATATAACATGGCACCAAGTGAGTAAAGGTCAGCCTGGGTGGTTACCCTGCCGCCCATGGCCTGCTCCGGCGGCATATATGATACCGTGCCCACCATCATCCCGGACTGGGTCAATCTTGACAGGTCGACGGCTACGGCCAGGCCGAAGTCGACTATCTTGGCGTTGCCGTCCTCTGTCAGCATAACGTTGCCGGGCTTCAGGTCCCGGTGGACGATGCCCCTGGCGTGGGAAAAGACGAGGCCCTTGCATACAGCCCTGGCGATATCCAGCGCCCTGTCGATGGGGAGTTTGTGGTCCGGAGCTTTCTCGATGAGGCCTTCGACGTCACCACCGCTGATGTACGGCTGTACGATGAAAGGCTGGCCCTGGTGGTCTCCAATGTCGTAAACAGTACCGATGTTGGGGTGGTCACCGAGCTTGCCCATGGCCTGCACTTCGCGAGTGATGCGCGTCCTAGCAACCTCGTCCAGCTTCTCTGTCTTGATGAGGGCGAAGGCGACATCCCTGTCCAGGAGAGTGTCGTGGGCGAGGTAGACCTTTTTCTTGCCGCCTTCCCCGAGGAATTTTTTTACCTGGTAGCGGCCATCGGCAAACGAGGTAGGTTCAATGGTGGAAGGCTTCTTTAGCTTTTTAGACGGTGGTAGTTGTTCAGTAAGAGGGTGACCACATTCTTCGCAGAATTCACTGTCTAGTTGATTTGGGTGTTGGCATTGGCTACATATGAGTTCTTTTTGAAATGGCTGACCACATTTCCTGCAAAACTTAGCATTTTCAGAGTTAATTGTCTGGCAGTGGGGGCACTTCATGAGGATATATCCTCCTGTGCCGGATTAGTCACTACAGTCTATGATTAACCAACTTTATTGTCAAGCTAGATAAGTATAAAAAGGTCCGCCTAATTTCATGCCTGATGATTGAACGTGGGATATTCAAGTAAAAAAGGAAGGTATCTTGATTATTATTTATTAAAATACTACAATAGTCAGAAACGTATACCGGGGAGGGAATTTGATGCCCGAGAAAAAGAAAATATCCATTGCCGATAAGACATTCGTCAGGACGCTCAGCCTGATGGGGATCATGGGAGGTGGCGCCGAAGGGATGGTTGATATAAAAAATGGCAAAATAGTCAGGGTGAGGCCGCTGCATTATGACTGGAAATACAGCCGAGATCAACTTAATCCATGGAAACTGAAAAGGAACGGCAAGACCCTGGAACCTCTTATGAAATCTCTACCCCCCCCTTTCAATCTGGCTTATAAAAAACGGGCTTATTCCCCCAACAGAGTCATATACCCACTAAAGAGGGTCGACTGGAACCCCGATGGCGAGAGAAACACTCAGAATCGGGGTAAAAGTAAATACAAAAGGATATCATGGGATGAAGCGGCCAGCCTAGTGGCTGGCGAGATAAAGAGGGTCCATAAAAAATATGGCCCGCTGGCAATTCTCACACAGACCGAAGGACACGGAGAATCCAAGATGATAAATCCTTCCCATGGCCCAGCCTCAATCCTCCTCCGTAAGATGGGTGGTCATACCCAACAGATCAGGAATGCAGATAGTTGGGAAGGGTGGTACTGGGGGGCGATGCATGTCTGGGGAACGGGATATCAGGGCATGATGGCACCGGCGACCAACGTGGTTAAAGACGTCACTGAAAATACCGAGCTATTGTTGTGCTGGGGTTGGGACCCGGAAACGTCGCCATGGGGCTTTTGTGGGCAGTTCCCCAGCCGTCTCTCCTATTTCTGGAACCAAGCTGGTATCAAACAGGTCTATATCTGCCCCGAATTAAATTATGGAGCGGCAGTCCACGCCGATAAATGGATACCGGTGCTGCCCAATACGGATGCTGCCCTGCAACTGGCGATAGCCCACGTTTGGATAACCGAAGGCTCCTACGATAAGGATTATGTGACAACGCACACCGTCGGCTTTGACAAATTTAGGGATTACGTTACTGGAAAGGAAGACGGCGTCGCCAAGACGCCGGCATGGGCCTCGCCTAAGTGCGGTGTCTCAGAATGGACCATCAAGGCCCTAGCGCGCGAGTTCGCCGCAAAGACAACCACTATTGGCCACGGTTACGGAGGTTCCTATATCAGGGGACCGTACTCGCACGAGCCCGCCCGCCTCGAGGTTGTCCTGCTGGCTATGCAGGGACTGGGCAAACCGGGCGTCCACCAGTGCTATCCTTACTGGACTGCTCCAGCGATGCCAAGGGCCGTGAAGCCGAAAAATATACCCCTCGGTACATTAAGGTCGGATAGAAAAGCCATGTATGATGATCCGGTACTACGATTCTTAGCAGCCCATGCTGCTGCCGACCAGAAACAACACTTCCCAAAAGTCCTCATGCACGACGCTCTTCTTAATTTCCCCATCTCATGGTATGGTACGAGTGCCGCAATGGAGGAAGTAGAAAATCAGTTCGTAAAATACACGTTTCCAGCGCCCAAAGAGGAAGGCGGCTCCGAGATACATATGATATGGTCGGATACCCCCTGCCGGCCTACTTGCTGGAACCACGGTAATAAAGTGATGGAAGAGCTGAGAAGCACCGAGATAGAATGCATCGTCGTTCAGCACCCATGGCTTGAAAATGACTGCCTATTCGCCGACATAGTCTTACCGGCCAATACCCATTTCGAGGTGGATGATATCCAGACGAACACGATGCAGGGTGTTCAGTTCGAGAACGTATTGCTTCAGAAGCGAGCCATCAAGCCTATCGGCGAGTCCAAGAGCGATTACGAGATCGTCCTGGAGATCGCTAAAAAGCTGGGCAAGTACGAGGAAATCACCGAGGGACGCTCTACCGAAGACTTGCAAAAATACGTTTTTGACGGTCTGGGTTTAGCGGAATTCATAAGCTGGGAAGAATTCAAAGATAAGGAGTATTACGTTTATCCCACGGCGCCGGACTGGGAGAACGACATACCCGGCATGAGGCAGTTTTATGAAGACCCAGAAAAATACCCCCTGGCTACCCCTTCCGGCAAGCTGGAGATCTACTCGGAGAGGCTTGCCACGCACTTTCCCGACGATAATGAGAGGCCGCCGATACCCAAATGGATAGAAAAGGGGCCGACCCACGATGAGCGGACTTCAAGTGAAAGGGTTAAGAAGTACCCCCTGCTGATGTTGTCCAATCATGGCCGGTGGAGGGTACATGCTCAGTGTGACGACATTAGCTGGACCAGAGAGATCGAGACGTGCAAAGTCAAAGGGTGGGACGGGTACATGTATGAGCCTCTTTGGCTCCACCCCGAGACGGCCACCGAAAGGGATATTAAAAACGGGGATATCGTCAAGGTATACAACGAGAGGGGCACCGTCCTCGGCGGCGCTTATTTGACGGAGCGAATGATGCCCGGAGTCGCCTACATGGACCACGGCGCCCGGGTTGACTCGATAGTCCCGGGAGAGCTAGATAGAGGCGGGGCGATTAACCTCATTTCTCCGATTGGAATCTCCTCGGCGAACGCCGCTGGCATGGCTACCAGCGGCTACCTCGTCGAAGTTGAAAAGGTTAGCATGGCGCAGATGGAAGAATGGAGGAATAAGTACCCCGAAGCATTCGAGCGGGAATACCACCCTGATTCCGGGTTACGCTTTAATGCCTGGATAAGTTAGTCTAAATCCTTCAGAGGGGCAACACTTTCGTCAAAAAGGCTGCCGGGACTCCTGCCCTTCTCCAGCCATTACTGTTCACGCTTTTAGGTATAGTAACCAAACGTCCGACTACGCGACCGGCGTTACTGATTATTGTATTCACGCTCGATTTCAAGCATGAGGTCCATATCATCGACGGGGCGTTCCACATCTATTTCAACGCGGTCGAGCTTACCCTGATACCGGAAGTGGTCAATCGCTTTCATTTCTTTCGTTATCGGGGCAAGGGCATACCTGCCGATGGCGAATTTACCTCCGGAGAACAGCG
>CAYNDI010000004.1:17367-27237 GCA_964395955.1 uncultured Dehalococcoidaceae bacterium | reverse complement strand
CTCTATACGATAGAGAAAGAGCTGCTGGCCGGAATGCTCCGCCAGGATAAGTTAAAGCGTTTAACCGGACTTTACGTTATCATCGATACTGAGTTTTTAAAAGAACGCAGCCATATCGATGTAGCGGCACAGGCGATACGGGGTGGGGCCAGGATAATTCAGTTAAGGGGTAAAGGGCTTGGTATCCGGGAATTCCTGACGGCGGCGGGAGAACTGCGGGAACTCTGCACGGAGCATGATGTCCTTTTCATTGTCAATGACAGCCTGGAGGCGGCTCTGGCGGTAGACGCCGATGGACTGCATGTGGGACGGGACGACCTCCCGGTAGCTGTTGCCCGTCGCCTGCTCCCGATAGATAAGATACTCGGGGCTTCGGCGCGTACTGTCGAAGAAGCCAGAATAGCGCAGTCGGAAGGCGCCGACTATCTCGGCGTAGGGGCGATGTATGCCACATCGACCAAAGCAACCGCTGAGGTGGTCGGGCCGGAGAGAATAAAGGAAATTAAGAGTGCCGTGTCTTTACAGGTGGTAGCCATCGGCGGTATCAACGAGGGTAATCTGAGTACTGTCTTCAAGGCCGGGGCCGATGCCGCCGCGGTGATAAGCGCTGTCATGGAGGCGGCGGATGTCGAGAAAGCTACCCGGCGCCTCGTAGAAATCATTAAGGAGGAATGACGTGAATGACCTTGATAAAATCGCGGAACAGCTGCGTAAAGACCTGATATCCAAGGACGAAGCCAGGGAGAAGCTGCTGCCGCTTTGCCGGGATTCCATCCGATACAGTAGCAACGCCATTCGCGCCGTGCACCGACAGGAGTTCAAACAAGCCGGTGAGTTGCTTAAAAACGCCCGCAGCCTTATCACCGAAGCCGAGAAAGTCGTCAAGACATGCAGCGAACTGAACGGTACCGGTATTATCAGGGATGCCCAGAAAGAGTATGCCGAGGGCAATATCACCCTGGCACTGGTAACCGGCGAGGAACTACCTACTCATAAAGGACTGCGGGTTAACAGCGCCGCTTATCTCAACGGCCTCGGGGAGGCGGTCGGTGAACTGCGGCGCTACCTGCTTGATGCCATGCGGCAGGGCGACCTGTCCCGGGGCGAAGAGCTGCTAATGATGATGGACGATATATACAGCGTCCTGGTGACGATAGATTTCCCCGATGCTATCACCGGAGGGCTGCGCCGGACCACCGATATGGTTCGCGGTGTGCTGGAAAGGACTCGTAGCGATTTAACCCTGGCGATGCGGCAGAAAGAGCTGGAGTCCCGACTGGCTGATTTTCAAAGCGGTGAATTGAAGCATGCGGATTTAGTCCCGGGGGAATCCCAACCGCAAGAGGTAAAAGATATCACGCCGGAAGAAACTCAGCTTAACAGCACTGAGCAGGAAATCTTCCGGGGTCTGGACGAGTGGAGAAACCATAAAGCCAATGAAGAGAACATAGCGCCGTACATTATAGCCCGTAATTCCTGGTTGAAGCAGATTATAAAACTAAATCCCACCTCGGTTAAGGAACTGAATTCTATCAAGGGCTTTGGCGAGAGAAGGGTGAATAAGTACGGCAAGGATATTATTAATATTATCAACAAGAAGTGATAGTTGGTCAGCGTTCGTACCTATTTACATCCGGTTATTTTTGACTCAACCCCTATATCCTCCTCTCAAACAGATTCATCTTTTATGCTCGATTATCGCTATGTTTGAGAGGGGGATAAAAATTGAGAGGGGGCTGGCGCTTCCTCTCGCTGCGCACTCTCCTATTATAGGATGGGGAATACAACTCAGGGATAAGCCGCGGATGGCGCGAGGGCGGCCAGGGCGGGAAAAGATAACAGGCGAGGGGTTGGGGGGCATAGTACAGATTCTTCGCTGGCGCTCAGAATTACGGGAGAGAATACGCGGCTAAGAACGGCCGGTGAAACACCGAATCCTTCTCATCCTGAGAATGAGAAAGACCTCCTGGCCAGCCGCCAGGTCCATTTCCTCGTACATGTAAGAGGGAATCTCCGCCATAAGATTATTATCCCCTACCCGTACGCGTATTCTTACAGTGCTGGCCGCCGGCTCGATGGTGGTAATAATACCCGAAAACCCGTTAACACTCAGACCGGGCGGGCGTGTCTCGGAAATATAGATATGCCTCGGCAAAATGGCGACCTTGCTGACGTGACCACCCTCGTGGGGAACAGTCAGTTTTAGTCCCCGGCAGCCAACCTCGACAATACCCTGGCCCAGGTCACGGCAGTAATCGCAGTCGAGGATATTCGGGGCGCCGATAAAATCGGCCACACCCTCGCTTTCCGGATAGAAAAGCATCTCTTCCGGCGGGGCTACCTGTTCGACACGGCCGTTCTGGATAACGGCAACCCGGTCCGCCATCCCCAACGCCTCCGTGAGGTCATGGGTGATATGGACGGTGGTTAGCCCCAGCTCTCGGTGGACTCTACGGAGTTCGAGTCTGAGGTACTTGGCCGTACGCTGGTCCAGAGCGCCCAGCGGTTCATCAAGGAGCAATATACCGGGAGAGGGCGCCAGTGCCCTGGCCAGAGCCACCCGCTGCTTCTCGCCGCCGCTCAGGGAACGGGTATCACGGTGGAGTAAATGGGTAATGCCCGTAAGACCGGCCAGTTCATTCACGCGTTTCTCAATACCATCGCCGGTACGTTTCCTCCCCCTCAAGCCAAAGGTGATGTTATCGAAGACATTCAGGAAGGGGAACAGCACGTAGTCCTGAGGAACGTAGCCAACGTTTCTTTCCTCCGGGGACAGGCGCGTGATATCGGCATCACCCAGCCATATTGCCCCATTACGGATATGATGAATACCGGCGATACACTCCATAAGGACTGTTTTCCCGGCGCCCGTAGGGCCGAGGATAACGAAATATTCGCGGTCACCGATAGCTAGATTAATATCTTCCAGATGGAACTCACCCAGGTGCAGAGAAAGGCCCTTGATATTTATCATATCTGGTACCTTCTGCCGATGAGCTTCCTGATGACCAGCAGAGCCGCCACCGCCAGAATCACCAGCACGAAAATAACGGCAATAGCCTTCTCGATATCCGCCGAGGCCAGGGAGAGGAATATGGCGGTGGGTAGCGTTTCCGTTTTCAAGGCGGTAGCCCCGGCCAGCATTACCGTTGCCCCGAACTCGCCGATAGCCCGCGCCCAGGTAAGAATCGCCGAGGCGATAAGGCCGTCCCGGGCCAGTGGCAGAGTAACCCGGAAAAAGGCCTCCGGCTGGCTGCAGCCCAGCGTCCGGGCTACCTGCTCATAGCGGGGGTCAATGCCGTCAAAAGTAGATTTCAACAGCCGGACAGCCAGGGCGCTGATAACGGTAATCTGGGCCAGCACGATACCCGGCACGGAAAAAACGAACCTGATAACGTTATTATTAATAGACGAGCCGAGCGGGGTATTGAAAAAGACCAGCAGGGCGGCGCCAAGCGCCACCGGCGAGATAACGATGGGCAAATCGAGGAGGCTATCGACAATATCTTTACCCGGGAAACGGGTACGGGAAATGGTATAGGCCACCGGCACGGCAATCAGCAGCGAAATAACCGCAGCTTTGGTGGCCGTGGCCAGGCTCAACCTGATGGCGAAGAGGATTTCCCGGGAGAAGAGCGCCGTGACGAAGGTATCCCAATCGGTATAGGTTAGCATGGAAACGACGATACCGAGAAAGAATACCGCCAGCAGCACCAGAGCGCTGATAGTGGCGACCCGGAATACCCTCTCGCCGCCGGCACCTTTTAAGATTTTCAGCATTCCATAAAGCCTTCCGACACTATTTAATTAACCGTTAGTTGATAGTTCTCCGGGAGCCGGTACTCGCCGCCAATCTCGGCGCCGGGGGCCAGCTTACCGGCATCACTTTCAGAAGTGATATATCCCCATTTCTGGAAAATCGACTGCCCTTCCGGGGACACAAGAAAATCGAGGAATTCACCGGCGCCTTCATAATTTTTAGTGAATCTGGTGATGGCGCCGGGTATGTAGGCAATCCTGGGCAGCTGCTCCGGCGAAAGGTAAACGCAATCTATATTATCCGGGTCCCAGTGCCGGAAAACGTCCCAGCCGATGACGGCGTCTACCGATTTTAAAGATATCAGGGACGCCACTTTCGAGCAGCTTTCCGCCTGGACAACGATATTCCGGTTTATATCCGCCAGAAGGCGATTGTAATCGAATATCTCGACGGCATACAGCCCGAGACAGACCGCCGAGGGATTGCCGATGCCGACCTTTACGCCAGGCCGGGCGAGGTCAGCCAGCGATTGTATATTTTCAGGGTTGCCGCGCGGCACGGCAATAACGGGTATGAGATAGGCAATTTTTTGCACCGAATCGGGGTCAATAGCTTCCCGGCGTTCTGCTTTCGCCATGTAGTCCTGGCTGCCGGGAATATATACATCCCCGCTTTGTGATAACTCCATCTGGGAAAGCATCGTGCCGGAACCGCCGAAGTTGAGATAAATCCGGATACCCGTCTTTTCATAGAAAGCCACGGCGGCTTCTTCCATAGCTGGCTTACTGGCCGAGCCGCAAAATACCGTTATAGTTCCGGCCGGTTCTCCCGCGCAGCCCCCGATAGCCATAAGAGACAAAGCTCCAATTAATAAAATCATTATTTTCCTGGTCAATACTTCACCCTAAAAATCACGATAATCCCGGGATAAAACAACGCTATATTATCGTCAATATAACGTCGGATAAATTTTTTAGGCGTCCTTCTTTATTGTCCGGCGTACGCTGGAGCGCTTTTCCTTGTATTCATCGATTATCTTACGCCCCTCTGCGGTCAGGCGGGCATAGCCTCCCTGGGGACCGCCGGTCGACTTTTCCACCAGAGGTTTCTGCGCCAGGCGATTCATGGCCTCAACCCAGAGCCAGGCATTACGGTAGGCCAGATGCATTGACCTGGCTGCCGCCGATATCGAACCCAGCTCGTCGATGCGTTCCAGAAGCGTTGCCCGGCCCCACCCCATGAACAATTTACCGTCCTTCTCCAGCCAGACCTTGCTCCTCACCACTATCCCCGACTCCGGCTCGTGACCGGAGCGAACCGCGTGCTTAACACCGAATTCCGGGACTTTTTTCGCGACGGTATTTCTTTTATTCACCTTAAAAAACCTCTGGGACATTCTATATTATCAGCAATATAACGTCATGTCAAATCACACTTGAAGACGTCTGTTACACGGAGTGTACCGGAGGGTCAGTTACGTACAATATTATTGTGATTTTTTTGTTACTTTTTTTTTACATTTTGTGATGCATTTATCTCCATAGATATCTTAATATATGAATGATACGCAGACTTTGCAAAAAACAATTGTAATGCACAATTTATAACAAACGTAAAATGAAAAAGGAGCTATTTTGCCGCCAAGAAACTACCGAAGTAATGTCCGGCTTACCTCGCGTGACATCGCCATGTACTGTCAGGTGAGTAAGAGCACAGTACTCGAATGGATAAAAAGCAGCCGACTGAAGGCTTTCCGTCTTCCCAGCGGACACTATCGCATCGATAAAAAGGACTTCAGAGAATTTCTGGAAAAGTGGAATATGCCCATTCAAACCTGGCTCTTTCCCGATGAGAATGGCAACGGAGGTGAAAAAACCTGATAGGTATTGTCAATTCTATCCGTAAAGGAGAACCAGCAGATGAAACATTCGAATGTGCAGACACGTCCGAAACCTACCAGAAGGTCCTGCGAATCCCCCGACGGTAGAATGGAAGCCATCGCCTGCGGCGTGCAAGCCCGACTTGACGAAAGGACTGGCTATTCCAGAAGAGTAACCGATGAAACGGTGAACGTCGCCCGGACGTTGGGGGTAGCCGACAGAGAAATTAAGACCTGGGTAAACCAGCGTGTCAAACAACTAGCCCGTGACGAAGAAAGACTCAGAAGCATTAAAATCCTCCTCGACAGGGTCCGCAGCAACATTTCCAGTATGAGCTAGGCCCGACATACCCGGCATTATGATGTCAGGGCTGTATATCGTCGGGAATTCTCCGTCACTTCAGGGGCACGTTTTCACCAGTCGTGCCTTAATAGTCACCTCCTTAATTCCCCTCTCCTGTCAAACAGGCCGTTAATCCGGCCTGATGCTACTGATTGGAGAGGGGAATTTTTTAGTAAAATCCTCGCCCTTTAGTATGACAAGCCAAAGACCAGGGGTAAAGTCGTGGATGATACGAGGGCGGCCAGGGTGGTAAAAGATTACCTGCGAGGAGAGGTTGGGGGAGGGAGTCAGGATATTATCCGCTATACCAATGGTTACCTCTCTCCCGTTTTTGGGTTATAATGTCATATACAACACCTGACGAGGGAGGAAATCCATGCCCCAGATGAGCGGCGCCGAAGCCCTGGTGGCTTTGCTGGTACGGGACGGGGTGGAAGTTATCTTCGGGATACCGGGCGTGCAGATAATGGACGCCATCGACGCCATCTACCGGGATAAGCGTATCCGCTGGATATCCACCCGCCACGAACAGACGGCCGCCTACATGGCCTACGGCTACGCCCTCTCCACGGGTAAAATCGGCGTGGCGATGGTGCTGCCCGGACCGGGCGCGCTGAATACCGCCGCCGCTATCGGTACCGCTTACGCGGCATCGGCGCCGGTGCTCCTGATTTCCGGGCAGATAGAGAGTCATCACCTGGGTTTCCACCGCGGGGTACTGCACGAACTCGACGAGCAGGCCGACATTTTCCGCTACCTGACGAAATACTGCGGGCGCGCCCGGCAGGCGGAGGACATTCCCCTCATTCTCTCCCAGGCCCTGCGGCAGCTAAAGACCGGCCGACCCCGCCCGGCGGAAATCGAAGTGCCCTATGACCTGTGGTCGAAGCCGGGAGAAATAACCTTTTCCAGTACCGAAAGACTGCCCCTGATTGAACCGGACCCCGAAGATATCGACCAAGCCGCTGATATGCTAAAAAACGCCCGGCGTCCGATGATACTGGCCGGTCGCGGAGCCATTAAAGCCGGTGTTGCCGGAGAAATCACACAACTCGCCGAACGTCTTAAAGCACCGGTGGTAATGACTCCGGAGGCACAGGGGCTGATACCGCGCGGTCATCCTTTTTGCGCCGGTAACTTCACGCTGTGGCTCAATCCGGTCTTAAAAGAGGCCGACGCGGTCCTGGTGGTGGGCAGCCGACTGCGGGCTTCCGGAAACACCCGCCTCGACCTGGGTATGGAGCCGAAGGTCATCCAGATAGACTGCGACGCCGGGGAGCTGGGGAGGAACCACCGCACCGACCTGGGTATCTCCGCCGACGCGGGGCTTACGCTGAACGCCCTGCTCGATACACTGGGCAACGTTTCGTCCAGTACCTGGCGGGAGGCTGAAATAGCCCGGCTGCGTAACAGTCTAAGGAGCAGGCTGGAAAAAGCAGCCCCGCTACAGATATCCATTATCGATACCATTCACGGGGCCATCGGGGACGACGGTATTATCGTGCCGGATGTCACCAACCTGGGGTACTGGAGCGATATCGCCTACCCGGTCAGTAAGATATATTCTTACGTGGACTCCTCTTATTTCGCCACCCTCGGTTTCGCCTTCCCTACCTCTCTCGGCGTTAAAATCGGCAATCCGGACAGACCGGTGATAGCCATCTGCGGGGACGGGGGATTCCCCTACGCTTCCGCGGAGCTGGCCACCGCCGTACAGGAGAAAATCAACGTCATCGTCCTGCTGTTTTCGGATAACGCCTACGGGACGGTCACGGGGATACAGCGACGGCAGTTCGGGGGGAGATACATCGGGAACGAGCTGCATAACCCTGATTATGTCAAATTCGCCGAGGCTTTCGGGGCTGCGGGCGTCAGACTGAACAGCCACGAAGAACTCGGCAGGCAACTGAACCTGGCCTTAAAAGCCGACCGCCCGGTAATAATAGAGATACCGGTACCATCGCTGGAAACACCCTGGGACGCATTGACAGATAACGTCTGATAACCGGGACACGTTCAGCTTTTCTTCAGGACTTTCGGTTCGAAGTTCAGCGTACCAAAAAGGTCATCGAAAGTCTCGGCACGTTTTACCAGTTCCACCGAGCTGTCCGAACGCAACAGCAATTCCTGGGGTCGGGTCCAGCCGTTATAATTACTGGCCATGGCCGGACTGTGGGCGCCGATATCGTGCTGTACCATGATATCGCCGATTTCCACCTTCGGGAGCGACCTCTGTCTGGCGAACTTATCACTGTTTTCACACAGCGGGCCGACGACGTCCACCACTTCTTCTTTACCCTGTTTCGGCCTGCCCTGAGGGTCGAGGATGGTGATGTGATGGTAAGCCGTCTCATAAACAGCCGGCCTGACATTGGCCGCCCAGGTCGAGGTATCCACGCCGACATACTCGCGGTACTTGCTCATGCGGTTAACCACGCCAGCCACCAGAACGCCGTGCGGGCCGGTGATAAAACGTCCGCTTTCCAGGAATAACGCGGGGACGTATCCGTGCTTTTCACGGAATTCACTCAATAATATGGCGGCTTCGCCGGCTAAAGCCGGCATATCGAAGGCTTTGTCTTCGGGTCGATAAGGAATGCCGATACCGCCGCCGATATTGAAAAACTCGAACTTAATACCCAGGGCATCCGTAAGTATCTCCATAACCTCGATAAGCATCCTGACGGTCTCCACCATGTAGCGGTAATTCCTCTCGTTGGAGACTAACATGGTATGCAGGCCGAAACGTTTTGCGCCGCGCTCTTTCGCTTTCCTGTAAGCGTCAACGACCTGGTCATGGCGGAGGCCGTATTTTGCCTCGACGGGAATCCCGATAATCTTGTTGCCGGAACGCCTTTCGCCGGGATTATAGCGAAAGCAAATCAGCTCCGGGAAATCGAGGACTTTATCAATCATGGAAATATCGTCGATATTCAGAATACAGCCGCCATCGGCCAGCGCCTGCCGGAAAGTCTCCCCGGTGGTATCGTTGGAAGAAAACATGATATCCTCACCACGGAAACCGTTACGGCGAGCCAGCACCAGCTCCGAAGGAGAACTGCAGTCGACGCCGAAGCCCAGTTTTTTCATAATCTTAAGGATGGCCGGGTTGGGCAAAGCCTTGACTGCAAAATACTCCCGGAAGCCGGCAATATCCTTAAAATCGGCTTTCAGCTTTTCGCCCGTCTCCATGATTCCCGGTTCGTCAAAGATATGGAAAGGCGTACCGAAATAGTCGATAATCTCCGGCAGTTTGGGGAATAATCTTTCCTGAAAAGACGATGACATCGGCATAACAACCACCTCCCTTTAAGAAGTGCCCAGCTGGACAAGCTGCCCCACCATATAGCTGCACGTGTCCGAAGCCAGGAACGCCACCACCGGCGCCACGTCGGACGGCTCGCAGAGTCGTTTGAGCAACGAAGCCTGCCTTTCCCGTTCCAGAAAATCCTGCGGGGCGCGGTAGACCAGGCCGGTCTTGCCCAGGCCGGGGCCAACGGCGTTGACGATGATGCCATGGGAAGCCACCTCCCTTGCCAGGGCTTTGGTGAACTGGACGACACCGCCTTTGGCCGCCCCGTAGACGGATATAGAGGGGATGCCCTGTCCGCCCGAGGTATTAATGATACGGCCGTACTTACGGGCAATCATGTGGGGCAGGACCGCCCGGGCGACCCTCATCTGGCCGTAGAGATTGGTCTGGATATCGAAGTCCCAGTCCTCCTCCGTCATCTCCAGGAAAGGCCGCAGCCGGCTGCTGGCGCCGGCATTGTTGACCAGGATATCGATTTTACCGAACTTATCAATTGCCGCCGCTACCATGGCGTCGATTTCCGCCTGATTGGTAACGTCAGCTTTGACGGCCAATGCCCGGCGGCCCAGAGCTTC
>CAYNDI010000004.1:0-17267 GCA_964395955.1 uncultured Dehalococcoidaceae bacterium | reverse complement strand
CCTCCTCCAATGTGAGGCAGAATACAGACGGTATCGTTGGCTTTTAGCGGCCTGTCCGGAGACGCCACTTCATGGTTAACAGTGACGAGAATCGAGTGTTCTTTAAGAGAGATAGACGGGTACTTTTCCCTGATGTAATCCAGAGCATCACGCACCAGTGTTTTTTCACCGACGGGCAGCTCTATTTTATCTATTCCGGCAATTTCGCGGTGAATCCCGAATAACTCAATAGTAACCGTCAAAACAATACCACTTTTATGTAAACCCTACCGCACACGTTTACTCACCGTATTTTTCCAGCAGTTGACCGGCTTTTTCATCCAGCAGACCGAACTTTACCACGGTTTCCCGCTTCGGCACACCTTCGGAGTTGTAGCCCTTTTTATCATACACGATATCGCAAAGCTGCTGGTAAGACTGCTCCCTTTTCTCATGAAGTAATTTGAGTTTTTCCTCCTGGCTTGCCGGGGTGGTATGGTCGCCGGCATTATCTCTCAGCCAGGTATCATAATAATCAGCCCGGGACCGGTATTCATGCAGGTAAACAGGACTCATCGCCCGCAACGGGATACGGTCGCTTTCACGCGTACCCTTTCCCTGACGCAGGTTAATCAGCTTCTGCAACAGCTGCAGTCTCTCGGAGTCATCCAGGATATCCTGGAGGTCTTTTTGACTTCCCGTGGTACCGTTGAGGAAATCGATATAGTACGCCAGCGTGGGGGTGTTCTTGGCAGGCTCGGGGGTACCGGCAGCCTCGGGGTTACGAACGTCTATCCAGGGCAGCTTGCACAAACCGGTAGCGTTAAACCAGGTACGAATCAGCGGGAACCACTTCAGCGCGTTGGCTTTATCCTCCAGAGAAGGTATTTCCCGGTGTACCTGGTCGATAAAAATCAGCCAGGCTTCATCGTGCTGGGGGCCCTTTAAAGAGAAACCGTAGCCGCCCTGCTGCGCCAGCGACTCCCTGGTGACGTACATCGAAAATTCAAGTCCTTTTACTTCCATGCCGAATTTATTCAATTCGGTCAGGACTTCATCCACAGCCAGCCCGTTTCCGGCGGCATATTTTTCCGCCACCCATTGCTTGCCTCTTAAGACACCCTGACCCGCAATTTTCCCGAAACCCTCGCCGCTGCCAATTTCGTGCAACAGCCTGTCCGCGGCATCTATATTGCCGAACTCCAGAGCGTACCCGATATCTTCACGAGTCAGAAAACCGCGTTCGACACACTCCATGAAAAAGCCGGCGGTCACACCGGTGGAAATGGTATCGAGACTGTACTCATCGCAATACCAGTTATATTCCAGCACGAACCGTGGGTCGAATATTCCCATATTACTCACCGCCGCCACGGTCTCGTACTCGGGGCCGTCGACGCTGACGGTCAGCCCCCGCCTGGGCCCTCGCGTAAGGACGACATCTTCGACACCCTTGGAGCAGGCCAGGGTACAGCCGTAATAGCAGCCATCCGGCAGCTTTTTACTGAAATATTGATTAAGAAAAACGCTGCCGAAAAGCTTCGGGGCCTCGGGACTCTGGCCGAACTGGTAATTATTAATGGGAAAAATGTGGAACTTATTCATGTATTCGGAAAGACCGGTGGTCCCCCAGGCGGTCAGGTTTAGCTGTAAATGGTCGCAGTGGGTAATTACCTCTTTGAGTTTAGCCCCCGCCGCTCTTACCAGTTTCTTATCGACGGCATTGTTGCCGTTGGCTTTAGGCAGGCCGGACTTGACGACAATGCCCCGGAGCTTTTTATAACGCATAACGGTCCCGGTGCCTCCCCTCCCCGCCTGCTTGGCGCGGATGCGGTTCCGCCGGCGGTCATAAAAGAGGCTGTTGACGATACCGAACCTGGAATTGACCGCCCCTGCTCCGGCGACCACCGCCGCCAGGGAATCGCTGTATTCGCCGGAATTTACATCCTTAAGGAGCTGCCCGCCGAAAGTAAGCGCCCCTTTATCGGTTTTTTCATCGTAGGCCGGCGCGGCGGCAATACTGATTGTCCCCTTGTCACCGTCGACTAACACAACCGCATCTTCCGTGGATATACCGGAAACCGCCAGGGCATCAAAGCCGGCCAGCTTTAAGAGCGGTCCGAAATGCCCGCCCACGTTGGAATCAATAAACGTGTCCGTCAGGGGAGAAATGGAACCCACGATAAATTTACCCGTCCCGGGGAATCCCGGCTCATTGCCGAGCGGGCCGCTGGACATCACCAACAGATTCTCGGGGCTGTCGTACCGGGTATCCGGCCCGGTCTCGTCCCATATCAATTTCAGGGCATAGCCGCGACCGCCGGTGTACATGTGCTTAAAGTCGGGCGGCAATTCCTGCACGGAGATTTCCTGCGTGCTCAGATTCACCCTGAGTATGCGGTCGGTATAACCCCCGGCCACCCTGGCGGGTCGATACTTGATTTGCGCTAATATCTTCATATCCTGTCTATCTTGTCCTCAATCTTTCTACCGGTCTTGTCCTTCCCCTGTTTTTGCATACAAGGATATTCTCAAAATTAATGGAATATACTCAGCCTTTGGCGAAATAATCCTAATCATCCCGGAATAACGTGTAATGCTGTCGCCAGCATTATATCAGAACTATGTGGTTTCTAACCAGTTCTTAAGCTGTTATAATAGAAAAGTATGAAGAAATACGACGTCATCGTCATCGGTTCGGGGTGCGGACTGAATATCGTCCAGGAAGCCCTGGGGTACAACATGAAAGTAGCCCTGGTCGACAAAGGGCCCATCGGCGGGACCTGTGCGAACCTCGGCTGTATACCGTCCAAGATGCTGATATTCGCCGCCGACCGTATCGCCGAGATAGAGGAGGCGAAAAAACTGGGTATCGATGCCGTGATAAATAATATCGATTTCGGCTTTATCATGGAACGCATGAGGAAATCGGTAAGGGAGGGGCAAAAAAGCATACGACAGGCTCTCTCCCGGGAGAAAAAGCTCAGTTTTTATGAAGGAGAGGGACATTTCACCGGCGAATACACACTTGAGGTCAACGGCGAGAAAATAAAGGGCGAGAAAATATTCATTGCCGCCGGCTCACGTCCGCTAATACCGCCGATTCAGGGACTGGATAGCGTGGAATACCTCACCAACGAAACAATACTGGAGCTAAAGGAGAGACCGGAAAGCCTTATCATCATCGGGGGCGGTTATATCGCGGTGGAATTCGGCCACTTTATGGCGGCCATGGGCACCCGGGTTACCATGCTGGAAATGGCGGACCGGCTTGTCCTCAGCGAGGAGCCGGAGATAGCGGACCTGCTGAAGAAAGAATTGAGCCGGCGCCTGGATGTTTATACCGGCGTCCGTGCTGAGGCAGTGAAGAATAACGGGAAGGACGCTACCGTTACCGTCACCGATACGAAAACCGACCGTAAAAAGAAATTCACGGCGCAGAAGATACTGGTGGCGGTGGGGCGGAGGTCAAACGCCGACCTGCTTAAAGTAGAGAAGACGGGCATAAAACTCGACGGCAGGGGCTTTATAAAGGTAAACCGATACCTGGAGACCTCAAAAAAGAATATCTGGGCGGTGGGGGATATCAACGGACAGCAGATGTTTACCCACGTGGCCAACCGGGAAGCCGACTTGGCTGCCGATAACGCCCTCAATGGCAACCGGGCCAGAATGGACTACAACGCTACACCCCACGCCGTATATTCCCACCCGCAAATAGCATCGGTGGGACTGACCGAGGCAGCCGCCCGAAAGAAATACGAGGTAATGGTGGGTAAAGCCGGTTATCAGGAAGTAGCCCAGGGCGAGGCCATGATGGAAGAAAACGGGTTCGCCAAAGCCATCGTGGCGAGGGATACCCTGAAAATACTGGGATTTCACGTCATCGGCCCTTACGCACCTATTATCACACAGGAAGTAATAAACGCCATGGCATCCGGAGGGGGCCTGGGGCAGATACAAAGCGGGATGCATATCCACCCGGCTATCACGGAACTCATACTGGCGGCGTTCAGCAACCTGGAGTAGTCCGACGGCCTGTTCCGACTTTAATATTCAGACTATTTAATATCTTTATTTTTAATACTATTTACATCTGGTTGTTTTTAACTCACCCCCTTTATCACCCTCTCGAACAGGTTTATTCTTTTAACTCGATTTTCTATAATGTTCAAGAGGGGGAGAGTATATGAGAGGGGGCTTCGCCCCCTCTCTCCTGAACTCCCCTCTGGGCGGTGGTGGGCAGTACTACGGTACAAGCCGGTGATGATGCGAGGGCGGCTCGGGTGGGAAAAGATAATATTCGGCTGGAGAGGGGTCAGGGGTGAGGTTTGAACTTATCAACCAAACGCAAACGGAACCTTATTATCTCTGCTGTGGCTATTCTAAAGTCCCGCCGCCGCGAGGATATCCGGCACCACTTCCTCCCGGCCGATAGCCATGATGTGAACGCCATCGCAGATAGCGTCTTTTTTCAGGGCGGCAATTGTCCGGCCGGCAATCTCAATCCCCTTAGCCAGTCGCTCTTCTTTAGGGGCTTCCGTCAACTCATCAATCAGGTTTTGAGGGACGAAGATACCCGGGACATTTTCCGTCATGTATTTCGCCATCCGGGGCGATGACAGCAGCACGATACCGGCCAGTATTTTAGCTTTCAGCTTTCGGGCATATTCCATGAACCGCTTGAAATTCTCCAGGTCATAGATAGCCTGGGTCTGGAAAAATTCGGCCCCCGCCTCAACTTTTTTCTCGAATTTGATTAGCTGCGGCTCGATAGGCTGCGCTTCAGGCGTGACGATAGCTCCTATGCAGAACTCCACCGCCCCTTCAAGTTTGTTCCCGCCGAGGTCTTCTCCTGAGGCCAGCTGCCGGATGCCCATAAGAAGCTGCAGCGAATCCAGGTCGAAAACGCCCTTGGCTTCCTTGTGGTCGCCTACCGGTACGGCATCGCCGGTAAGGCAGAGGACGTTATTCACACCCCGGCTGTAAGCGAAGAGGAGGTCGGCTTCCAGCGCCATACGGTTGCGGTCGCGGCAGGTCATCTGCATAATAGCCTCGCCGCCCTTCTCTTTGATAGCCAGGCACCCGCCCAGTGAAGGGAAACGCATCACCGAACTCTGGTGGTCGGTAACGTTAAGGGCATCCACCTTATCCTTAAGCATATCGATATGGTGCAGCATCTTCTCCAGGTTCGTGCCCTTCGGCGGAGCTATCTCGCTGGTAACCACGAACTTACCGGAGTTAAGGGCTTCCTTAAAACGCGATACCATAGTCCTTACCCCCTCAATAACTCACGCAACCGGCTGCGTGATAGTTTTTAACAGTAATTTCGCCTTTGTGTATCATCATGTAATCATTATCGACTTCGGTTTCAGGGCGACATGATGGTTGCGGGGAGCATGGTACCGGTGCATCAAATCGAGTCTGCCCTGTTCTTTCAAGCGATTATAAATAAGCGTCCAGGCGCAGTCTTTTTCCTTGTCTACCTCGCACTTGCCGTTATTGGTGCCCCCGCAGGGTCCGTTAACCAGTCCTTTATGACAGGCGGTGATAGGACAAATCCCGGCCGTCTCACCGAGGAGACACTGGCCGCACTGGGCGCAGGCTTCGCGGAAGAAACCCGGCGTTTCCTCCACGCCGATGAAGAGAGTATCCACGGCCGGAATCACCGGCTTGCCGATATACAGGCTCATACGGTGTATCCCCAGGGCGCAACTCAGGGATAATACGACATCGGCGCTGCGTATATATTGCTCGTTCTCCTTCATGGCGGTTTCCGTCATGTCATCGCAGGCGGTGGGAATTACCGTCGAGCCGGTTATCCTTTTACCCAGGTCCTGGAGCTTCGTCTTCATTTCTTCTACCTCGTCTATGCCGCCGGTCTTGGTCATGGTGGTACAGGTACCGCAACCGACGATATAGACCCTGTCCAGTCCCTCAAGGCTACGCTGTATATCTTCCAGTGATTTCTGTTTCGTTATCGATTTCATGGCTTACCCCCTCTGTCATTGTGAGCGTAGCGAAGCAATCCGTAGGTCCGGGTGGCGGATTACTTCGGGCTTCGCCCTCGCAATGACGGAAAATGTAAATAATAACTGCATAATTCAACTCTCCAGGTCACACCGCAGACAACGCTTGGCTTCACGGCGGGCAACATCCTCGGTAAAACCGAGCTCTATTTCCGAGAAACTCGCCCGTCTATCCGGCAGGGGGAGTGTCTTCACCTTTGTCCGAGGTTGTTCTTCCCATGTCTCGTCGAGTTCTACGGGCCGGGACTCGACGACTTCGGTTTTACGGTCGTAAATCTCTACGCGGGAAGTATCCTTCCTGAGGTATTTATCGATGGCGATGGCTCCCCGCCGGCCCGCCGCGACGGCATTGATAACCATATCCGGCCCGGTTACAAAGTCGCCCCCGGCAAAAATACCGGGCACGTTGGTTGCCAGCGTATTGCTATCCGTAACCAGCGTCTCCCAGCGGGTGCGTTCCAGTTCACTGTCCGGGGGCAGGAAAGAGAGGTCGGGCGCCTGCCCTACGGCGGCGATTACGGTATCCGCCGCGACGGTGAATTCCGACCCGCTGACCGGCACCGGCCGGCGGCGTCCGCTCTCGTCAGGCTCGCCCAGCTGCATGCGGGTACACTGTAATCCGGTAACCTTCCAGCTGGCGCTGGTAATGCGGGTAGGCGAAGCGAGGAAATTCATGTTAACGCCCTCGGCCACGGCTTCCTCATACTCTATATCGGAAACCGGCATCTCTTCGCGGGAGCGGCGGTAATAAATACCGGCTTCCTCCGCGCCGAGACGCAGCGCCGTTCGGGCGGCATCCAGAGCCACGTTGCCGCCGCCGATGATAGCCACCTGTTTGCCCACACTGACGGCCCTCTCCAGCCTGACATCTCTCAGAAACCGCAGACCGTAATACAGTCCCTCGACATCCTCCACTTCACCGGGTATGCCCAGACGCTGGCTCCTCTGGGCGCCGGCAGCAATGAAGACGGCACTATAACCGTCCTTAAGTAAATGGTCTATGGTGAAATTGGTATTAACAGGGGTGTTATATCTTATCTCCACTCCCCGCCTTATAATATAGTCGATATCCTGCTGGATAGCGGCACGCGGCAGGCGAAACTCCGGTATGGCTACCGACAGCATGCCGCCGCCGATGGGCAGGGCCTCGAAGACAGTTACCGGGTAGCCGGCCTGAGCCAGGAAATAAGCCGAGGCGAGTCCGGTCGGCCCGGCCCCCACCACCGCCACCTTTTGATTTTTAGTAACCGGGAAAGGCTGGACTTCGCCAAGCTCGCTGCCGTGTTCCGCATACCAGTCGGCGGCGAACCGCTTCAAGGTCCTGATAGCCACGGGCTCGTCCAGCTCGCCGCGTCGGCAGCGTCCCTCGCAGGGATGGTGACAGATACGACCGCAGACGGCGGCGAAGGGATTACGCTCCCTGACCGTCTCGATAGCGGCTTTGTAGTCGCCGTCGGCGATAAAAGCCACGTACCTGGGGATATTGATGCCCGCCGGGCAGGTATGCTGGCAGGGCGATATCATCAACGCTTCACAGACCGCCGCCGGGCACTTCTTTTCCCGTATATGCGCCTCATACTCTTCGCGGAAATACTTAATGGTCGAGATAACCGGGTTAGGCGCCGTCTTTCCCAGACTGCACAATGAGCAGTCTTTAACCGTCGCGGCGATAGAGAGCAGCATATCAATGTCCTCGTCGCGTCCGTTGCCCTCGGTAATACGCGTTAATATCTCCAGCATCTGGCGCGTGCCCAGCCGGCAGGGCGTGCACTTGCCGCAGGACTCGCTCTGGGTAAAGCTCAGGAAGAACCGGGCGACTTCCACCATGCAGGTAGCTTCGTCCATGACCACCATACCACCGGAGCCGACTATCGAACCCAGGGCGGCCAGTTCTTCATAGCCGATGGGCGTATCGACAAAGCGGGCGGGGATACAGCCTCCGGAGGGACCGCCGGTCTGTATAGCCTTAAGCTGCCGTCCGCGCGGGATGCCGCCGCCGATATCGTAGATTATCCGTGAAAGCGGGGTGCCCATCGGCACCTCGACCAGCCCGCTGTTGGCAATCTTGCCGGTCAGGGCGAAGACGGTGGTGCCCCGGCTCTTCTCGGTACCGATTTTAGCGTACCAGTCACCGCCCTTTTCCAGAATGACGGGAATAGTCGCCAGGGTCTTGACGTTGTTGATAATCGTCGGCTTGCCGTCGAGTCCGGACTCGGGCGGGAAAGGCGGGCGGGGGCGGGGCATACCGCGCTGGCTCTCGATGGATGCGATGAGGGCTGTTTCTTCACCGCAGACGAAAGCTCCGGCACCTTCCATGATATGCACGTGAAAATCGAATTTGGAACCGAGAATGCCCTTGCCCAGATAGCCGTTTTTCTCCGCCTGGGCGAGGGCGGTATGCATGCGCCGGACCGCCAGCGGGTACTCGGCACGAACATAGATATAACCCTCGCTGGCACCGATGACATAGGCGCCAATCGCCAGCCCTTCTAAAACAGTATGAGGATCGGCTTCCAGGATAGACCTGTCCATAAAAGCACCGGGGTCGCCCTCGTCGGCATTACAGATGGCGTATTTCTGGGAGCCGGGATTATGGCGGGCGGTCTCCCACTTAACACCGGTGGGAAAGCCGGCACCGCCCCGGCCGCGCAGGCCGGAACGCTTAATTTCATCGATGACCGATTCCGGCATCATCTCGAAGAGGGCTTTCCCGAGTGATTTATAACCTCCCCGGTCGAGGAAGTCTTCAATCTTCTCGGGATTGATATGACCGCAGTTACGCAGGATAATACGCTCCTGCTCTTGATAAAATTTCACATCCGAGTAGCGGGGGATTGCCTTCCCCGAAGCGGGGTCGGTATAGAGCAGACGGTCGACGAGTTTGTTTTCTTTCAAATGACTTTGTACGATTTCAGGGACATCATCTTCCGTTACCTGGCAATAGAGGATATCCTCCGGCTCCATGAGTACGGTAGGACCGCGCTGGCAAAAGCCGTGGCAGCCGGTCGGTTTAACGGAGACCTTGAGACGATGCCTGGCGATTTCCGTCTCGAGACGCTGGCGTACCTGCTCCGAGCCGGGACAGCCCGAACCGCAGCAGATCAAAACCTCACGGTAGCCATTATGGGATAAGGCTGCTTTCCTCTTCGCCATGTCAACGTCCTCCGTAGCTACCGAAAACAGCGGCTACTTTCTTGGGATTCATATTACCGTAAATTCTGTTGTTCACCACGAGGTTGGGGGCCAGCGCACAGACGCCGATACAGGCAACCGTTTCCAGAGTATATTCATTATCTTCGGTGGTCTGGTCTTCATCAATACCCAGATGCTGTTTGGTCAGCTTTAAGATAGATTTACCGCCGCGTACGTGACAGGCGGTACCGCGGCAGACCCTGACGATATTTTTGCCCCGGGGTTTGGTGTATAGTTGAGAGTAAAAAGTTACCACCGCCTGCACCTGGCTGGGAAACAGCTTCAGAGAACCGGCTATATCCGGGATAACCTGCGGGGGGATATAGCCAACTTTCTCCTGGATTTCCTGTAAGAGCGGTATCAGGGCCCACCTTCTGTCCCGGTGTCCCGCGATTATTTTCTCTATCTGCCTCAGTTCCGCCCTGGAGACTTTCTTCTTCTTAGTCGGCATCGGTAATCCTTTCCAGCTTAACGGCGCAGGATTTAAGCGCCGGGGCTTTTGCCTGTTGATACAGCGCGGTATCGAACAGCTCATAGACGGGAGTTTCAGAAGAGGATATCGGCATGAAAAGCAGACCGCGCTGCAGACCGGCGTCGATTTTAACACCGGCTACAAGTTCTCCATACGCCGAGGTTAACCTGACTTTATCGCCGTCTTTGATTTTCAGGTCTCTGGCGTCGGTATTATTGATTTCAAGGAAAGGTTCCGGGCGGAACCGCTTCAGCCGTCTCGAACGTGAACTGCGCGAGCCGGAGCCGAAATTGAACAGCACCGAGCCCACCAGCAAAGTGAAGGGATACTTGTCGTTAGCCACATCTACCGGAGGTGTATATTTTACCGCCGAAAACCGTCCGAAACCGCTGGGGAACAGTCCGTCATAAAGCCTCCGGCTCCCCGAGGTGTCAACTTCAGTTTCCTCAAAATCCAGCCCCGATGAAGCCGTGTCGGCATAAGGCAGGTGCTGGTAGAAGGGAACCACTTCTTCGATTTCTCCCATCACCTGCTGACTGTAAGTAAAAGGCATCGGCGATGCCAGCTTCTCCGCCAGACGGATGAGTATCTCACTATCGGGGAGGCTTTCGCCGTAAGGTTCGATGGCCTGACACACCCGCTGCACTCTTCCTTCAAAATTAGTGAAGGTTCCCTCTTTCTCCGCGAAGCTGGCGGCCGGCAGAACAACCGTTGCCAGTTTAGCGGTCTCCGTCAGGAACAAATCCGCCACAACGAGAAATTCCAGTTTAGACAGGGCTTTCTGCACTCTCGATGGCCGGGGGAAGCTGTTGGCGAGATTTTCCCCGGTGATGAACATAGCCCTGACATTACCCGTCAGCGCCGCCTCGATCATTTCCAGAGCCGTAAGTCCGGCCCGGTCGGGCACTTCCCTTCCCCAGCGTTCGCCGAATTTTTCTCTGTCTTTAGCATCTTCGATTCTTTTATAACCCGGTAAAAAGGCGGGCAGAACGCCCATGTCACAGGCGCCGTGGGCGTTGTTCTCACGCTGCAGGGCGAAGATACCCCCGTGCCTTCCGGTATTCCCGGTCAGCATCGCCAGGTTAGCAATGGCAATAACGACATCGGTACCGGTAGTATGCTGGGTTATGCCGTTCCCGTAGACTATCGAAGCCTCCTCGGCTCCGGCCAGCAGCCCGGCTACCGCCCGTATTTCGTTCCCGGTTATACCGGTCACACTTTCAACATAGTCGGGTGTATATTTATCCAGGGTCTTTGCCCACCGTGTAAAGTTATCCGTCATACGCGTTACAAATTCCACGTCATATTTCTTCTCATCGATAATTACTTTCGCCAGGCCGTTCAACAGGGCTACATCGGTACCTACTTTCGGTTGCAGCCAGTAGCCGGAGAACGCTACGAGAGGGGTCCGGCGGGGATCGACAACGCAGAGTGCCGCCCCTTTATATCTGGCAGCCCGCTTGATGGCATAAGCCACCGCCGGGGCGGAAACCTCGGGATTGGCGCCGATAACAAAAATAACCTGCGACCTTTCCAGCGCGTCAATTGTTCCCGTGGTACCGGCGTAGCCGATAGAAGCACCGAGACCGATACGGCTGGCGGCGCTGTAAAGGCGGCTGCCGTTATCGATGTTATTTGTCCCCAGCACACTGCGGGTAAATCTTTGAAGTAAATAATTCTCTTCGTTGGTGCACCGGGTAGAGCCGAAGACAGCCAGGGCATCGGCGCCGTGTTCCTTGATTATCCTCTGGAATTCATCCGCCACGCGCGACAGCGCTTCTTCCCAGCTTGCCTCCCGGAATTCCCCGTCTTCTTTAATTAATGGTGTCCGCAGCCTTTCCGGACTGTGGATAAAATCATAGCCGTAGCTCCCCCGTACGCACAGAGTCCCCCGGTTTACCGGGCTATCGGTGGCAGGTTTAACGTGGACCACACGACCGTCCACAATACCGAGGGAGAGTGTACAGCCGCATCCGCAATACGGGCATACCGTCGTCACTTCATTTGTAGCGGTACCGGTGTAGGCACTCTCCTTTTCCATAATCGCCCCGGTGGGGCAAATGGCCACGCAGGTCCCGCAGAAAGTGCACTCGGCGTTTTCCAGAGGAACGTCGTTCAGCGTGGCGGGCTTTGCCTGGGTGCCGCGGTCCATGTAGTCGATAGCCCCCACGACGACCATTTCCTGGTCAGCCCGGATACACTTACCGCACAGGATACACTTGGAAAGGTCGCGTTCGATGAAGGGATTGACCTCCTGGATAACACCAAGCTGGGGAATTCTCTGGAACTCTACCAGGCCAATACCCATCTCCGCCGCCAGCTTACGCAGCTGGCAGCGGTTGCCCTTGTTGCAGACAAGGCATGAATCCGGGTGGCTGGCCAGCATGAGTTTGAGGATTTTCCGGCGGTGTTCCAGCACCCTCGGTGAGTTGGTGTTGATAGTCATTCCCGCCCCGATGGGGGCAACGCAGGACGCCAGTAACGCACCGGAGCGCTCATCTTCCACCAGGCATAAGCGGCAGGCGCCCGTCGAGGTGAGATTGGGGTCATGGCAGAGGGTGGGGATATAGACCCCGGACTCCCGCGCCAGGTCCAGAATAGTTGTTCCCGGACTGCCGCTGACTTCAACACCGTTTAAAACGATGGTTACCGTCTCCACCAGGCCTTACCCCTCACCCTGGAGATGAGGCTGTAGTGATTCTATCCAGGACTGGTCGCCCCGGGCTACCGAGCGTATACCGGTGAGGAGACGTGAACTGGCGGCGGCTTTAGGGATAAAACCTAACGCGCCCACCTGGCGGCTGGCTAAAACGTTCTCTTCATCGTCATACTGGGTCAACATTAAAATCTTGGCCGATTTACATTCCTTGCATATCTCCCTGGCGGCATCCAGTCCGTTCATTATCGGCATGACGATATCCATGACAACGACATCCGGCACGAGTTCCACGGTCTTTTCCAGCGCCTCTTTGCCGTTGACAGCTTCGCCGATTACCTGCATATCCCGCTGCAGCGCCAGCACCGACCTGATGCCGTCCCTGACGACAGCATGGTCGTCCACAATCAACACCCTTATCTTCTTGGTGGTTTTATCCAGCAGAGCCTGCACGCGGGGTATCAGCGAAACGGGTTCGACGGGTTTGGCGAGGAAATCCTCGGCATCCATCTGCATCCCTTCATCCATCCGCCACCCTTTGAGAAGCTGCTTATCGGGGGGAGCATTGATAACCATGATAGGCAGGTTACTGAAACCCAGCGTTTGTTTCATCCACTTGTGAAACAGGAAAGCATCACCCCGGGGCATGATAGTACCCAGGATAATAATATCGGGCTCGTGGGAGCGGACCATGCTCTCGGCCTCGTCCCGGTCATAAGCGGCGGCTACAATGAAATTTTCACCTTCGAGGGTCTTTTTCAGAGTGTCTACAAAATCGACTTCATCATCTACAATCAGGATTGTCTGTTTCTTTACCATCTTTCCTTCCCTCCCTTCGCATCAACACCTGTTAAAACCAATATAAGATACCGGGTAACATATTTAAACAGGGGATTCACCCCGAAAACAGACGGGAAAAGCCCTTGAATTTCAGGGAAGAGTATTTTCCTGATAGAAAAGAAGGAAGACTGGCTGATATCGCCGGGGATTTTACGATGATGATTAAGGCAGGACGGATACCGTATCAGATGGTTATTACGCCCTTGCGCAGGGCATATTTGACGAGTTCGACACGGTTGTGGACGCCGAGTTTAGCCATGAGCCTGGTCTTGTGCCCCTCGGCTGTCTTGGGAGTGACCACGAGTATATCGGCTATTTCCTGTGTGCTGTGGCCTTCGGCCAGCAGCTTGAAAACCTCGCGTTCCCGCCTGGTTAAATGATTATAGGGGTCCTGGTTGGGAATTTTGGCGGCTGTATGCTGGTAGTTCTCCACCAACAGCCTGGTTACAGTGGGCGAAAGATACGAATCACCGCGATAAACCGAGCGTATCCCCGCCATCAACTCCGAAGACGCGGCGGCCTTGCTGATAAAGCCCAGGGCGCCGGACTCGATGACCGGGAAGAAATATTCCTTATCATCATACTGGGTAAGCACCAGCACCTTGGTCCTGGGGAATTCCTTGTTTATCCGGCGTGTAGCCTCCAGACCGCTCATTACCGGCATGGCAACATCCATCAGGGCCACATCGGGATTAAGCTCCCTGACCTTATCGAGAGCTTCACTGCCGTTGGTCGCCTCGCCAACGACCTCGATATCCCCGGCCAAGGCAAGCAGGGCACAGATACCGTCCCGCACGATGGTATGGTCATCTACCACCAGTACTTTAATTTTATGCATATTCTATTTCCTGCCCCACGGGAATCCGGGCCCAGACGGTGGTCCCGTTCCCGATTTCCGACTCGATGCCGCTGGTACCGCCGAGAAAGCCTATCCTCTCCCTCATACTGAACAAGCCGCGCCCCCGGCCGCTTTCCTCAATATCCGTGATTTCCGAGACATCGAATCCCTGACCGTCATCCCTGATGTACATGAAAAAGTCATCCGGTTTATATTGCAGTACAATGGCGGCATTCCCGGCATTGGAATGCTGAGCAACATTACCGACTGCCCCCTGAACAAAACGGAAAAAGGCCGCTTCGACATCGGGAGGGAACCTCTTCACCGTGCCCTTTGTCTCTACGGATACCTTTATATCCAGCGGTTGAAGCCTTGTTTCCGCATACTGGCGGACCGCCGGTACCAGGCCAAGTGTATCCAGCAGGGCCGGGTGCAGGTTGGAAATCAGGCGACTGACTTCTTTGTGTACCTGTACGGTCAGCGCCTGTACTTTCTTCATGCCGGCGACAAACGCCTGGTCCTGCTGGCTGAATGTTGCCGACTTTTCTATCAGCGCTTCCATCTGCAGGGCTATCCCGGAGAGCGACTGGCTGGTTTCATCATGCAGTTCTCTGGCAATCCTCCGTCGCTCATCCTCCTCGGCAACCAGATTCTGGCGGGCAAGCCGGCGAAGTCTCTCGCGCGCCTTCCTTAACCTTTCGTACAGTCGGGCATGTTCGATAGCGATACCGAGCTGGTCACCGATAGCGTACAGCAGGTGCACATCGTTATTGGTAAACTTGCGGGGCCGGCGACTGGCTACGTTCAACACGCCGAGGACGACATCTCTGGCCCGCAAAGGAACGCAGATGAACGCTTTCAGGCCTTCAGCTACCACCAGTTCCCGGTGGGCTACACGCGGGTCTGAGGAGATATCTTCTAAAAGCACCGCCTTGCCGCTCTGGGCTACGGTCCCGGTAATTCCCTCCCCCAGGCTGAGGCGTATGTTCTCGACAAACTCCTTGCTCAGTCCCCGGTAAACACGCCGGGTGAGAACCTTTGTTTGTTCATCAATGAGTGATATCTCGCCGATGTTGCCGTTCATTATATCCAGGGCGCTGTCCAGGCCTACGCCGAGGATGGCATCCAGGTCCCACAGGCCGCTCAGCGCCGCCGAAATACGACTCAGAACCAGGACTTCGGACGGCTGCCCCTCTTTTTCATCCACCGCAGTGACACTCTTGTCAGTCTTTTCAGACTTTTTCATGTCCCGATAGCCTGATAACAACTAGTTTTTACGCTGTTTATTGAGTATCCAATAGACTATATGAATTTCCCCGTCTTGTCAAACTTTAGTTAAGCCAACGGTCACTTTTTTGTTGTATTAGAATAGAGAGAGTAGTTCTCAGGTAAGGTTATCAAGTAATGTCGGCAGGTTGAATGGCTGGTGGAGCTGGGGTATCAATAGGTAGAACTTTTTCTACTACTTTTTCTCTTATATTCTAAAGGTTATATTCTTCGAGAAGACCAAGATAATTTTTTGTTAATCATCCTAATATCTGCACGGATACAGCGTCATGATAAAACAAAATGCAATATTATATTAAAGTTCAACACGCTACTTCTGAACGGCATTGACGACTTCCCATAACAGTACTAAACTGTATTCAACTAGAGGAGTGGAGAAGAAAATGCAAGATGTGAAAAGAATTGAGAAGGAAAAGAAATACTGGGATAAACTCGGTCCTGGGTACGACCGGTTCATAATTAAACGCTGGAAAATCTACCGGTCATCACTGCTGGATAAAATATACAACGATGTTCCTAAGGGGGATGACGTTCTGGAAGTGGCTTGCGGCACAGGTTTTGTAGCTCTAAAGATAGCCGATCGAGCTTCCAAAGTGAGCGGAATTGACATATCAGTATCGTTGATTGATGAGGCAAAGAAAAAGCTGATAGAAGAGGGCTTTGACAATGTAAAGTTGTTCGTAGAAGATGCCTATTCGCTCCATTTCGGGGACGGTGTATTTGATACGGTTATCTGTAACAATACATTCCAAAATATGAAATACCCCCAAAAGGCTTTGGCCGAAATAAAAAGGGTGCTCAAACCGGGCGGACGGTTTATTGGTACAGCAATTGGATTTGGAGAAGCCCCGATATACAAGATACTGTTTATGATTTTCAAACTGCTTCTCAGATTTCCGCTTTTTCACAAGTTCAGCCTAGATAATATGGCCGAGATGATAGAAGATTCGGGGTTTTCTATCGTGAATAAGGAAATCCTGAAGAATCCTAAAGACATGATGCCGATGCTATATGTGCTGGCTGAATTGAAGGATTGAATTATGCTGGAAGAGAAACAATGAATTTGCTTGTTTTCGGAGCAACGGGCGGTACAGGCCGGGCCATTACGTCACAGGCATTGGAACAAGGACACAGGGTAACGGCCTTCGCGCGCCATCCCGAGGCTATTAAAGCAGAACACGAGGATTTAATAGTCACGCAGGGGGATATCTTGGATTACGCCTCGGTCGAAAGGGCGGTTAAGGGACAAGACGCCGTGTTATCGGCACTGGGTACCAAAGCTATCCGGAAAAGCACGACCATTTCCGACGGGACCCACAACATCATTACAGCAATGGAGAAGTACGGGGTAAAAAGGCTGGTTTTCGAGTCATCAATCAGCATCGGCGACAGCAAACCACAACAGAGGCAATTCGGGCTAGTTTACAGGCTCGTTATCTTTCCTTTCATTCTCCGAAATATGTTCCAGGATAAGGAAATCCAGGAACGCTACATTAGGCAAAGCACGCTGGATTGGATCATTGTCCGGCCTGCGGTGCTCATCAATGGGCCCCTAACAGGTGTCTATCGTAGCGAGTTCGGTACTACTGACATGTCCATTAAGGCAAAAATATCGAGGGCTGATGTTGCTGACTTTATGCTCAAGCAGCTTACAGACGATACCTATGTTCACAAAACGCCCAGCTTATCGTATTAATAGATGACTATCAGAACAACGTTAAACTATCTGCAAGTCTGCGATACATAGCCAGTATGGTTCTGTACACTGAGTGAATCAGGTTTTGCGACTATTACAAGAACGCCTCCCGAATTGGGAGACGTTCTTGTATTTCTCACTTCCTCCACTGCTCCAGAGAGGGATAATAAACGAGTAAATATGCAGGTAATTGGTCAAGAGTAGAGTTTTCCATTATAAACAATATGAGTAAATATTACGTTTAACTCCAGATGATACGCTAAAAGCAAAATCTCAAA
>CAYNDI010000003.1:0-30543 GCA_964395955.1 uncultured Dehalococcoidaceae bacterium | reverse complement strand
TCGAGTATAATGAGGTCGGGAGCTTCATTATGCGCTTTTCTTATCCCTTCCAGGCCGTTGGTCGC
This sequence comes from uncultured Dehalococcoidaceae bacterium, assembly GCA_964395955.1. Classification (GTDB taxonomy): domain Bacteria; phylum Chloroflexota; class Dehalococcoidia; order Dehalococcoidales; family RBG-16-60-22; genus CAYVPT01. The sequence goes on along the minus strand of CAYNDI010000003.1, from coordinate 30,478 downwards.
GGCGATTACCTCGTAACCCTCATGCCTGAGGGAATAATCAACCAGCCTTGATATTGCCGGATCGTCTTCGATGACCAGAATTTTCTTTGTCATAACCGTTGCCTCCTTCACCATTGAAAGGTAAATTAAAACTAAAGGTGCTGCCTTCGTTGAGTTTGCTTTCCACCCAGATACGCCCGCCGTGCGCCTCAATTATTTGCTTGGTAATGTATAATCCCAGGCCGGTACCTCCCCGGGCGAGTTTATCTTCGGCCCTGTAGAATCTCTCGAAGAGGTGCTGAAGAGCTTCCCGGGATATGCCGATACCACGGTCGGAGACCTCGAACAGCAGGTCATCTTTACGTTTGATTGCCTTGACCAAGATACTGCCGCCGGGATCGCTGTATTTAATGGCGTTGCTGAGCAGATTGAAAAACACCTGCCGCATACGTCCGCCGTCCACCTTTATTACTGGAAGCTCCGGGGGTATTTCTTCGGTAAGAGTGATGTTCTTCTCGTGGGCCATACTGTGGAAACTCTTTACGGAGTCGGCAAGGGTTTCTCGTATCGACATTAATTGTGTATTAATCTGAAAACGGCCGGACTCCAGCCGTGACATGTCCAGCAGGCTATCGATGAGATTACCGAGGTACGAGGATTCCCGGTCTATAATCTGCAGGAATTCCTGCTGGATTGCCGGGTCGGGCACCTGGCCGTTCATAAGTAACTTGGTAAAGCCGGTGATAGACTGGAGCGGCGTGCGCAGTTCGTGGGAGACATTGGAGAGGAACTCCGATTTCATATGGTCGATTTTACGCAGTTTTTCCTCGGCCTCTTTACGTTCGGTGATGTCTCTAATAATGGATGTGGTGATGCGGTTGTCTTCGTGCTGCTTGGATGATACTGAAAGCTCAATCGGTATTTCACGTCCGTCTTTTCTAAGACCGAGACCCTCCATAACGCTGCTGTTTGGTTTTTTCTTACTGGAACTGATTAGACCGCGTCGCACTTTTTTAAATTTTTGATGTTCTTTCTCTGGAACAATCTTTGTGATAGGTTGGCCAAGCATCTCTTTTTCGGTATAACCGAATATTTTTTCAGCACCCCGGTTCCAGATAATAATCCTCATATGGGCATCGTTGGATACGATACCGTCAATAGAGTTGCCAATCAGTTCGCGGTATTTTTCCTCGCTGCGTTTCAGTGCTTCCTCCGCCAGTTTACGCTGGGTTATCGCCGAGGCTAATATCACCCAACCGTAGCATTTCTCCTTTTCTTCGATTGACTGTATGCTTACATCGACCCATACCTCACCTTGTTTGGTACGATGCAGTTGTTCTTCCTGTAAATACCCATCGGTTTCCAGTCTTTTAAGTCGGCGGGTATTTTCGCCGGGGAAGCTTTCTTCTATCTCTATTACATCCATCAGATTCTTTCCTATTACCCGGGATGCCTTGATGCCGTATATTTGTTCGCTTATTTTGTTCCAGTGGGTGATGATATATTTCGTATCTGTCGCTATTACGCTTTCGTGGATAGACTTGAAAGCCGCGTCCGAGAAGCGGAGGGTTTCCTCCGTTTTCTTACGTTCTGTAATGTCCGAGACCAGGGTCACCCAGCCGTAACGTTCGCCGTTGTCTTCTATTGCCTGGGCATGGACATCCACCCAGATATCGCCACGGGGCGTCCGGTATATTTGCTCCTCTCTATTGAACCCCTTTTCTATCAGCAGGTTGATGCGTTCTCTATTCTGGCCCGGGTATTCTTCCACCATGGTGAGGACGTCACCGACAGATTTGCCGATGGCTTCGGAGGCTTTGATGCCGAACATCTGCTCGCATATCTCGTTCCAGCGGGTTATTACAAAATCATTGTCCATGGCGAAGATGCCTTCATAGATGGAGTTCAGGGCGGTATCGGAAAAGCGCAGCTTCTCCTCCGCCATTTTACGTTCGGTGATATCGGTCGTCACGGCGATGATACAGGGTTCGCCAGAGACGTTGATTGGCTCGGCGGAGAACAACATTGTGCGTATCTCGCCAGACTTGGTACGGCTACGATACTCTTCATTAACAGCTTGACCCCGTTCCCGCAGTGTGTGTAATATTCTGTCCCGCTCCTCAAGATCAACCCATATCTGAAGTTCTCTTGAGCTGTGCCCGATTACTTCTTCGCGGGTGTAGCCGTGGTCACGTATGAAGGCGTCGTTGACATCAAGAAATATACCATCTTTAAATGTGGTTATGGAGATAGCATTAGGGCTAGCGCGGAAGGCTTTGGAAAACCTGTCTTCAGATAACCGCAGGGATTCCTCGGCACGCTTTAGTTCGGTGATATCGGTTATGGTGTTGATAAAGCAGGCTTCGCCATTGACAGTGATCTGCTCGCTGGAAAACAGCCCGATGCGTATCTCGCCTGACTTACTGCGAATCTTGATCTGTTCGTTACGGACTCTCTCGTTTTCCCTTGTTTTCGTGGTTATCTTGACATGTTCTTCTTCGTCCGCCCAGAAATTAAGTTCGGTAGCATTATGGCCGATTACCTCTTCTCTGGAATAGCCCGTCATGCGGGTAAAGCTCTCGTTTACTTCAATGAAATGTCCGTCTTCGAGGGTATTAATGGCAAACAGGTTGGCACTGGAATGAAACGCTTTGGAAAATTTTGCCTCCGATTCCCTTATTGCCTCCAGCATTTGCTTGCGCTTGGTAATATCATGCAGAGATGCCAGGTAAGCAGGTGAACCTTCCCAGTTGATTTCCACCACGTTCATCTCGGCGATGGTTTTTCCTTTACCCTTGTGGGATATTTCTATTTCTGATGTTTTATCTTTCCCCAGTGGATAGTCGAATGGTTTGTGGACGAGTTCTTTTTGCTTACATTCTAAAAGGACTTCCGCGGCCGGATTGGCGAATAGTATTTGCCGGTCCTCACCAACGACGATTATGGCATCGGCATTTTTATCCAGTATTTTGTGCAGGTTTGCCTGGATTTTTAATATTTCCTGGTTATGCTGCTCCAGTTCCGTCTGCAGCCGGGTCCGCTCGATGGCGTAGAAAAGGGAGCGCTCTATGCGCGTACCCTCCATGCGCCCTTTTACCAGGTAGTCCTGGGCGCCGGATTGTACCGCCTTGATGGCGGTGGCTTCATCATCGAATCCGCTCAGCACTACCAGGGGAATATTGGGCGCATCGCACATAATTTTGGTAACGGTATCGAGTCCGTGGCTGTCCGGCAGACCGAGGTCGCTCAGAATGATATCGGGCGTATTGCGGGCTATCTGTTCCAGTCCTTCCTTCAGGTTTTTTACCAGCGTCAATTTGATATTGCCGTCGGCCGATTTACCCAGATTCCTGCGTAGCAACTCGGCATCGTCGGGATTATCCTCAATGAGTAAAACCTTAATTGTTCCGTCTTCCATATCTACTAACCTTTTTTCAGTTTCTCAGGCTAACACAATCCCTGAAGGTTCAATACTTCGATGTTGCCGGTTCATTTATCAATAACCAGTAGAGTCCTATCTGGCGTACGGCTTCAACGAACTTGTTGAAGTCCACCGGCTTACGAACGTAGCTGTTCGCGCCGGATTTGTAGCCGCTGATGAGGTCTTGCTCCTCTTTTGAGGAAGTCAGAATTACTACGGGAACGAGCTTGGTACGTTCATCAGCACGCAGGCGTTCCAGTACCTGGAGACCGTCAATCTTCGGCAGCTTTAAATCGAGGAGGATAAGCCTGGGGTCATCCTGGATATTACGGTCGGAGTAAGTTCCCTGGCAGAAAAGAAAGTCCAGGGCCTCCGCACCGTCACGGGCTACTACCACATTATTGGCGATGTTGTTTTTCCGGAGGGCCCTCATCGTCAGTTCGACGTCGTCGGGATTGTCTTCTACCAGCAGTATTGTCTCATCTGTAACCGCCATTATCGTAGTCCTTTCTAATTTAGAGTGAAATAAAAGGTAGCGCCTTTACCCACCGCCCCTTCAGCCCGGACGGTACCACCGTGGCGGTGGATGATTCTCTGCACGGTGGCCAGACCGATACCGGTCCCGGGGAACTCATTGGCGTCATGAAGGCGCTGGAAAGCACCGAATAGTTTGTCTGAATAGGTCATGTCAAAGCCGGCCCCATTGTCTCTGATAAAGTAGGCTTTGCTGCTCCCATTGTGGTCGAGACGGAACTCGATTTTAGCTTCAGGTTTGTTTCTGGTGAACTTCCAGGCGTTACTTAATAGATTCTCGAACAACGCCCTCAACAGCTGGGGGTCACCTTCAGCGCTCAGTCCTTTTTCGATGATGAATTTCGCCCGGCGTTCCGGATGTGTTTCCCGTAGTCTTCCGGCTATTTCCTCGGCCAGGGCGCTCAGGTCTACCGTCTCCTGATGCATTTCGCTCCTGGTCAGGCGGGACAGCTTCAGCATACCGTCGATGAGCTCTCCCATTTTCTGGCTGGCCCCGCGCAGACGATTTAGATAGTCCTGACCTGTCTCATCGAGCTTGCCTTCATAGTCCTCCAGCAATGCCTGGCTGAAACCGTCAATACTCCTCAGCGGCGACCTCAGGTCATGGGAAACGGAATAGCTAAAGGCTTCCAGCTCTTTATTGGTGGCTGCCAGCTTGGCGTTGGATTCCTCCAGTTCGGCAAGGGCTCGTTTTAACTCCGCCTCCGCCTGCTTACGCTGGGTGATATCCGAGGCAAGCATCACTCTTCCGTAGTGTTTGCCATTCCCCACGATGTCCTGCAGGTGTACGTCTACCCAGATATCCCCTTTCCTGGTACGGTATAACCTTTCGTCTTCCCAGTGGCCTTGGTCTTGAATATTCTTTATTCTATCCTGCTTTTCACCGGAATAAGTTTCCACAACCTCAACGACCTCTAGGAATTTCTTCCCCATTACCTCGTAGGCTTTCAATCCAAATAGCTGCTCGCTGATTTCATTCCATAGTGTTATTTCGCCTTCTAAGTTGGTTACTATAACGCTCTCGTGGATGGACTTGAAAGCTGCATCCGAGAACCGCAGCGTTTTCTCCATTTCCTTACGCTCGGTGATGTCCGTCAGGATGGAAAGCAAGCACTCGTCACCGCCGATATTAACCTTTTCAACGGAAAGTAAATTCGTATGAATTTCCCCTGATTTTTTACAGAAATCGAATTCTTCATTATAAAGTCGGCCCTGCTCATTCACTACGCGCAGCATACGTTCACGGTCTCCTGGATTTAGCCAGATATCCAGTTCGGTTGCAGGATGTCCGATTGTCTCTTCGCGGGTGAAACCGGTAGCCCGGGTGAAGCTGTCATTTACATCGAGTGTGATATCGTCTTTAATCCTGGTAATGATGACCTGCTGGGGGCTGGCGCGGAAGGCTACGGAAAACTTTTCCTCTGATTCTCGTAATGCCTTTTCCGCCTGCTTGCGTTCGATAGCTATGGCGGCGATGCGGGCCGACCACTCCAGCACCCGGATGTCGCCGGCATCCGGCTCGCCTGTTTTATTGCTGTAGTTGGCTATGGTGCCGAGTACTTCCCCGTCCGAGGCAATTATGGGTTGCGACCAGCAGGCGTAGAGCCCGTTATCATTGGCCCCTTTGACAACTTCCTCTTGGGTGAAAAGAGGGCTGTTGGCGATGTTCTCGACGATTACCCGCTTCTTTGAATGTGCTGCCGTGCCGCAGGAACCCATTTCCGGCCCGATGGGTACTCCGCTTTCGAGTAACTTCTGATAATCGGTCGGCAAATTGGGACCGGATGCCTGCATCAGGCACTCTTTTTCAGGGTCGTAAAGCAGCATGGAACCTTTGATGGAGGGGTTATGAGATTCGCCCAGAAGTACAATGGCATCGAGTAACTCATTTAGTTCCACCCCCTGTCCCAGGAGGGTGAGTACGTAGTTTTCATCATGCTGGAGTTTTTCGGCGCGTTTACGTTCGGTGATATCAGTGGTAATGGAAATCAGGCACGCTTCGCCGCCGATATTGATTTTTTCAGCTGAAAACAGCCAGGTGCGTATTTCGCCCGACTTCATGCGGAATTCAAATTCCTCGGCGTCCACCTTGCCGTTTTTCTTCAATAGCTGCAGCATTCTGTTCCGGTCTTTTACCCTGGCCCAGATATTAATTTCCGATGAGCTGTGGCCGATTGCTTCTTCCCGTGTATAGCCGGTAATAATAGTGAAACTGTCGTTAACCTCGATGAATTTCCCCTCTTTAAGCGTGGAGATGGCCATGGTGTTGGGGCTGGTGCGGAAGGCGCGGGAAAATTTATCTTCGGATTCTTTTAACGCCTGTTCGGAACGACGGCGGTCGGTGATGTCATGGGCAATGAGATGTAAAGCTACCAGTTCGCCAAGCTCATTGTAAATAACTGTATGTGTCTGTTCTATCCACACTATCTGGCCGTCCTTCCGGACCAGCCTTACGGTGATAGGTTTTTGTCCGCTTTTCTTATTTGGATTGACGCTCTTTTGAAAGAACTCTCTATCCTCCGGATGAATCATTTCCAGCCCGAGGTTAGGGTTGGCATAGAACTCCTCCTGCTTGTAACCGGTAATGCGTAGGCATGATGGACTGGTGTAGTCAGTCTTGATGGGTGGTCCGAGTTGAATACGTGAAATGAGGTCGGTGGAGTTATCGGTAATGAGACGGAAACGCTCCTCATTGGTTTTTAACGCCTCCTCTGTTTTTTTACGCTCGGTGATGTCCCGGCACACACAGAAAATAAGCTTGTGCCCCGCGAATGTCGCCCCGTTGGTACTTATTTCAACTTCAAAAGTCGTACCGTCCTTACGCCGGTGGCGTGTTTCAAAATGGTCGCCTTCTTCCGTAACGGTACTGATCATTTCCTTCACTTGTTCGGGCGGAATTTGGTATTCCCAGTCCCATACATGGATTTTCAGCACTTCTTCATGAGAGTAGCCGAGCATCTCGGCAAAGCGGCGGTTGGCTTCATATACCCCGCCGTTCTGTTCGAGAATGACAATCCCGTCACGTGACTGCTCGATAAGGATACGCCGCCAGGTTACCTCGTTTTCCAGTGCCTTCTGCATCCGTTTACGCTCGGTGATATCGCGGAAGACCCCCTGGATAATTGTCCTGTCTCCCATTTTTATCACGCTTGCCGATATATCTGTCTGGATCCGGCTGCCGTCGGCACGCTGGACGATGATATCCTCGGTGATGACACGCCCCTTCTCCACATGTTGACGGAAAATATTTTTATACTCTTCGGCCAGCTCCGGGGGATGGATGGTTGACTGGTGCCGGCCTACTATATCGTCCTTCGACAGGCCCAGCAGGCTGCATCCGGCCGGATTGATATCCACGATAATTCCGTTCTCCGCATCGGCGATAACGATGGCGTCCTTGGAGTACTCGAAGAGGCTCTTGAATTTTTCTTCAGACTCCCGGAGTATTTTCTCAGCATTCAGGCGCTCGCCGAACTGAAGCTCGATTTCAGACTGGTCATGTCGGCGGATGGCCGCCGTCACTATTACCAGGAAAAAAATCATTGATAGAAAGGCAAACATCTGGGACAGACTTGCACTATCTATAATGCTAAAAGGCGCAATCGCTATCAGAAGTACAACGTATGAAATGCCGATAATTATCGTAAGGCGGATAGATAGCAGCAGACTAGAGATAAGCAGGGGCAGGGTCAACCACATCAATGTCGCTGCTGTATACGCCTGGTCGGTACTAAAGAGAAAGGCATAAACAGAGGGGAAAGCGGTTATTGATACAGCAATTACGATGGCGGCAAAGTAGTATTTGGTACGGCTGAAACCGTAGCCGATCATACAAATAAAAGAGGTAATTGCCATCGGTATCCACAAGGTATCGCCGGCATGTTTTAAGAAGATACTGCCCCAAAGAGTGTTGATGACGAACAAGAATAAAAAAGCTGACAGCAGCTTTAACCGTCGGCGAATGTTTTCTTCAAGACCGGCCGGCGGCTCGATAAGCCACCCCACGATGACGGCAGCATAACGGAATATTCCGCCCATGATATTGCGCATATGGACTGACCCTGAGGTCATAAATTCCTATCTGGAGTTTTTTAATCCTCCGTACTTAATAGCCGGTAGTTGCCTGGGTGACCAGCCCGGTGGTAGTGCAGGAATAGGTGCCCTTGGTTGTAGCGGTCCGCAGGTAATCGGGGTACAACGCTCTGCCCGTGGGGAAGGACGTCATATTAGAGGTCGCCGCCGTAGCTGCAACCGAGGTTATATGTGTTTTAGCCATCATCGTATCCATAGCGGTCTGGATGGTTATCAGCTCGGCTTTGGCGGCTTCCTCCTGCCCTTCGCCGGCAAGGCCGGTTACGTTGGGCAGGACTACCGCCGCCAGTACACCCAGTATCGCGACGACGATGAGCAGTTCTACCAGGGTAAAACCTTTACTATCGTGTATTTTCCTGAGTAACTTGCGCATGATATTACCTCCCGAAGTGTTATTCCTTTGAATCCTTTTCATTTTCAACCTCCCTGTTTTTTTCGGCTTGAATGCTGTTTTTTTACTTCATCATGGCGTTGCCTCTCTCATTATCTGGTCGGTGTTATTACTCGGATGCATTGTGGTGGTGCTTAAGTTCTGTTCTCGAAGCGGGAGTTTCGGACGGGCATATTATACTTGTCTAAAAAACTGGAAAAATTGGTTCTTTCGATACGGAAATGACCGCCGGGAAGCTTGAATGCCGGCAGCTGTCCGGTGTTAATCCACCGTAATACAGTAGTATTGCTGACGCCACAATGCTTGGCAATAAAACCCACAGATATATATTCCGGGGCCCACTGCTTAAGTGTATCCTGCAAGTTATCCTCCCCTCTGCTTCACGAGCCATCAATATCGTTCTCAATAATGGTAACTGTCAGTATATTTGACGCTAGCAGTGATCGCTACGTTTGAAGTATATGAAAATCGAGTCACAACGTTATCACAGAGCATTGTTAGAAGATTACAGGAATATCACAACTGCGGTTACGTGATACAGGCTTTTTCACGGTACGTGTGGGGATTCAGGGAATATTGTGAGCATAAGGGAAAAACGGGGAGGGCGTTTGGCGGGTATTATTAATGCCGGCTTCCTCCCCCCGTGAGGAGAAGAAGCCGGCATATGAAAAAGGAGGCAGTTTTAAGCGGCTTTTCTTCTGGTGCGGGTTCGCCAGATAACTATTCCGGTGATAATACCGACTGCGGCGATACCCGTGATAAGCCACAATAATATCGATGATATACCGGTGTCCGGTGCCGAGGTTTCGGGCATGATGGGCGTTGCTTCAAGGGTTGCCTCCGGCGTCCCGGAAGGTGACACCGTTTCCGGCTGGGCTGTCGGTAACTGTTCCGGTTCGCTCGCCGCCGGTGATTCGGTTGTCTCGGTCGGTGCCGGTGCCTCTTCCGCTTCGGCGGTTATCTCCCTGACGGTCACTTCGGCGGTCATCCCGTTGACGTTTATCGCATAGGTTCCGGACTCATCCGGTTGATAGATAAAGTCGACCTGCTGGCTGGCGTACCCGGCCAGGCTGACTGTTTCCGCCTCTATTAAGGTCTCGTTGATGATAAGAGTAACCTCACAGTCGCCGGTGATTTTACTGGTATTGGCTATGGTGGCCGTGATGGTAACAGTATCATCGGGGTAGATAACCGGCGGTGCTACTTTGAGACTGGTAATATCAAAGCTGGCTTCGAGCGTGCGTGCCAGAACGGCGAAAGTTGAGAAGTGGTTTACCGGAGCGGTGATGGTGTTTTCGGCTGTGTCAATGGTGCAATCTTCCAGCTCAATCCAGCTTCCGTTATCCCAGGTAGCAACGACCAGGTCCGATTCGGAGAAATCGGCGGGTATCGAGGACTCCTGATAATCGAATTTCACGTATATCGGCGGGTCGAAAGTGGTGCCGCTGGGGCCGATATCGTAAACGGTTCCGACTATTGCGGCATCATCGGGAGGTTCGGGAGTAGAATTCGATTCCTTGATGGATATTGAAGTCAATCTATTCCCATTCCTGTTTTTACCGATGGTGTCCTTCGGTATGCTGATTTCCACTTTACCATCGATTGACTGTGCCGTTACCTCCAGGACGAATTTGCCGGTGCTGGTGGTATAGTCGGCCACGGACGTTACTCCGCTGCCGCCGCCGCCACCGCCGCCACCGCTGGAATATTCGGTGACTACCTCAGAGGGTGGTGGTGTTTCCGTAGCAATCAGTGTCCAGGAACTGAAGTGGTCGGGCGAGGCATAGGCGACCTTATTGGTGGTATCTACAGTGGTAGTTACTTCTTTCCATTCGCCTGTTTCGGGATTGAGATAGGCCACCTTCAGGTTTTCTTCGTCAAGACCGGCGGCTTCAAGATCGGCAGGGTCGAACGGGAAGCCGATATCCCACTCCACACCGTCCACCGGCGAGCTGGACTCTACATTGGTAACTCTGCCCAGCATGTCGGTAGAGCCGTCCGGCAGGGTAGCCAGGGTATTCGGTGGTACTTCGACGTTGGACGGAGTGATGGTGCTGGCTTCGCCGCCGTCGTTAATGATGCCGTTGATGGTTATCTTATCGCCCCACGGAGGCGCCATATCAATCGGCGTGCTTGAGGTAACCGTGGAAGGATCGAGCAGCGGTGAAGCGTAGGCCGTCATAGCTGTCCCGGAAGGAGTGCAGATAACCATCACATCGGTGTAGTGAGTCAGGGCACCGCTGGTACCGGTGATCCTGAATGTCCAGTTGCCGGGTTGAGCGCTGGCACTCATCGTGAAGACAACTGCCTTTTTACCCAGACCGGTATTAACCGAGGGCGTCACGCTGCCGGTTGTGTAGCTGATAGCTGACGGCCAGGTGGCGTTCGGATTGGCCATCGACACAGACAGATTCACGGTGCCGGTAAAGCTGTTGAAAGCCTTTATGGTGACCGTGGTGTTAGCCGTGGCGTTTGAGCTGATAGGTATGGTGTTCGGAGCCAGGCTGATACCAAAGTCGGGCGTATCGGCGGGAGGTACCACGTTAAGCGTGATACTGCGTGTCTGGGTAATGGCACCACTGGTGCCCGTGATGGTCAGCGGATACCTGCCTACCGTAGCCCCGGCCGGGATATTGATGGTCAGCGTGGCCGTGGTCGGCGTGGCGATACTCGGTGTTACTGTGGCTGTGGGGAGTACGGTGGAGGTAGCGCCGCTGATGGCATTCAGTCCGGTGACGCTGAGGGTAACCGCGGACTGGAAGCTGCCCATCGGCTCGATCTTGATGATAGCCGTACCGGAACCGCCTCTGGATATATCAACCTTCATCGGATTGGTGTAGAGAACGAAGGAATTGACCGCCGAAGGTTTCAGGCTGAAAGGCCTGTCGATGACGATGCCGCTGGTAGTTCCGGTGACTCTTACCGGGTAGATGCTGGCGCTCATCGCCGGAGTGGTGATAACGGCGGTGAAAGTGCCGTCCTGAGCCGCGGTAATCGCGGCCGGTACCGTGGTGATACTGCTGCCGGCGAATGTTACCGTGATGGTCTCGCCGGCGGTAAAGCCCGAGCCGGAGAGACTGACATCGGTATCAGCCGTGCCGCCCGAAGGCGAAATATTCAGGTTGGCTCCCGTGGATGTCACCATCAGGCCCAGCGGAACTGCCCGGGCGATGGTGCTGGTCCTGACTTCAAGCGGTATATCGTACGGGCCCATTGGCGTCGCTGTGTCAACGTTGATGATAGTGATGACAATCAGGTCTTCACCGGGTACCGGGTTCAAGGCTACCGGGGCGACTATTTGCCTGATACCGCCCGGAGTTCCCATATATTGGCCGATGGTGTTCCCGGCGCCATCCTTGAAAGTGGCGGTAATCCCGGGTCCCAGGTAGCCCACGCTAAACTGGACAGCCTGGTTGAAACCGTTTTCAGAATTCAGTTTTATGGTGGTATTGCCGCTCTGTCCCTGCAATACCTGGAGAAACTGCGGTGAGACGTTGAGGAAGAAATCGGCACCGGTGGCCGGGACAATGTTGAAATGGCTCTTGGCGGCCATAGTGCCGTCGCTGGCTTTAATGATATATGCCCCGGGCGGTACCTGGCCGGCGGGAGGAACGGTGATTTCCGTAGCCCAGGTACCGTCACTCATTACCTGTATCGTGCCGGGGGTGATGTCCATCGGTGTCGCCGCGCCCGGAGGGGCTGCGGTCAGGGTGATGGTACTGTTGTTGGTGAAACCGGCACCGGATATCCCGATATGTTCGCCGGGTCTGGCCTGTGCCGGATTGATTGTGATAGTGCCATAGCCCTCTCCGGCGCCGATGTCGGGCATGACGCCGAAACCGAGTGGCATAACTAACGTTTCACTGCCGCTGACGCCGCGTATGCTCAGAGAATATGGACCGGACGGGGTGCTGGCACTGACACTGAGCGTCAGCGTAGCACTCCCGGAGGTACCGGGGGTGACGGTAACTTTATTACTCGGTGTGAAAACAGCCGTAATACCGGGCGCCAGCCCGTCAACAGACAGTGTGATGTTAGCCGTGGTGGTACCCACCGATTGTACCGTAACCACGGTTGTGCCCTGCCCGCCCTGTACGACAGGTGGCAGGTATGGCGGCGATGTTTTCAGCATAAATTTTGACTGTGAGCTTCTTATGGAGAACGGACGCGCATCGTAGAAATAGCCGCCTAAACCGTCGGCTACCTCCACCCTGACGTCGTAGGTGCCGGGAGTTAAGCCGGTGGGCATCTGGAAGACACCGTTAAAGTTGCCGTTGGCGTCGGTGACCAGGGTTGCCGGGATGGCTATCGGCTGCGCGCCGAAGAAAAGGCTGCTGACGCTCTGGTTAGGCGGGAAACCCGTCCCGGAGAAAGCTATCTTGTACTGTTTGTCGGTATAGCCGGCCGGAGCGTAGTCGGGGTCCAGAGTAAACTTGGGCATCTGGAAGCTGGCCGGCGGCATGACACCGAAGCTGAGGGGCATTATCCTGGTCTCGCCGTTGCTGACGCCGCGTATGTTCAGGGAGTACATGCCCGGACCGGTGGAGGCCCGGGTGGTGATGGTCAGACCGGTGCTGCTGGAGCCGCCCGGCGATACGGTGATACTGGGGCTATCGAAAACACCGGTGACTCCCGGCGGTAGCCCATCGACGTACAGCTGTACGGTTAAAGCCTGACCGGTAGATTCAACATAGATAGTGGTATTGCCCGAACTCCCCTGCTCGACGCCGCCTATAAAGCCCGGCATGACATTGAGCTTGAAAGTCATGTTGGCATCATCGATGAAGAACGGCTTGGCGATGAAGACCGGTTGCGTGCCCGATATAGCTTCGACTTCGACCATGTACTGGCCGACCCCATAGCCGCTCGGAACGTTGAAGATAAGGTCGGCGTTGCCGTTACTGTCGGCTGCGGTGCTGGCCGGTATGGGTAGTTCCCTGCCGGCGAAGCGCAGGTGCGTGAAGTTAGCCCCGACCGGGAAATCAGTGGCTTTGATAGTTACCTTGGTTTTCACCGGTCCGGCGGTGGGATTGAGGGTAATCTCGGGGAACCAGATACCCTGTTCCTCCATCCACGTGGTGTCTTTGAACATCGTCGACGGCTGTATCTCAAACTCAAAGTGTGTGTAGAAGGTCTTCAGGTTGCCGCCGATAGTGGCAGTACCCTTGATTTCAGCGCCGTAGTGGCCCGGCGGGATGTTGGTCGGCGACAGGGTCAGGGTAGCGCTGTTCGAGCCGCCCGGTGTCAGGTTGACCTGGGTAGCGGAGAAAGAAGTGCTAACACCCGGTGGAATTTTTCCCACGGAAAGGGTGACGTTAGCCGCGCTGCCCGTGGACTTGACGCGAATCAACGTCGAAGCATTTCCGCCGGGTTCAATCGGTGGCAGCCAGTTCGGCTCAGCCCAGATAGTAAAGGCGGCATCGGCGCTGGTCACCTGGAATGGCTTCATGATGAACACTTCCGGCTCGGTGCCTTTTTTCGCCACCACCTCCACGTCGTACCAGCCGGGAGTTAGGTTCGCGCTCCACATTGTCTTGGGAACGTTAAAGACGAGGCTGAAATCGCCGTTGCTGTCAGCTGCGGTACCGGTAGGTACGGGAAGGTCTACCCCGGCGAAACGCAGCCGCGTCACCACGGCGTCGGCGGGGAAGTCGGTAGCGCTGATATTGACCTTGGTATCGGCCTGTCCCATGCTGGGATTAAGAGTAATCTCCGGGAAGTAGAAGAGGTACATATCGTCGCCGGTCATGTTCATATCATCCATCATGGTATTCATGTCCCAGTTCTGATACCCCTCGGGTGGCGCGATATCGAAGTCGAGTGGAATGCAGAATTCGGATTCCGCTTCCGACTGTATATTTTTATCCAGTATCTGGTTGGCGTTGCTGTCTACCCAGCCTACGATGGTAATCATGAAATAGCCGGGATTGGAACCGGTTACGTAGATGTCCTTAACGGTCTGGCTGCCGCCGGTGACGGAGGCCACGGTAGTGGCCGTGCCGTTGGTGGTGTTCCAGTGTACCTCGGCGTTGCCCGGGATGCCCCAGCCGTTCATGCTCTCCATAATCGCCAGCGTAATGTTGGCGCTGGTATAGCCGAGGGCTTTGACTTTAATCTTGGACTGTCCGTAATTCCCCGACAGTATCGGGGGTATCCAGCCGGGATTGGCTTCGAGGCTGAAGAGGGCATCGGCCCTCATCATGTGGAAGTCCTTGCCGATATTCTGCCACCAGTCGTCTTTTTGCATGCGGAAGTCTACCCAGTACATGCCGCCGGGCGGCAGGCTCCAGGACTCGTCGACGATGAAGGAGCCGGAAAGGCTGCCGCTGTCATCCGCCGTCAGTCCGCCCGCGGGTGTGGGTACCGTATAACCGGCAAAGTTAATATCGGTAATGCTGGCGCCGGCCGGCAGGTTAGTGCCGGTAAAGGTCACCTGCGTACCCGCCGGACCGCTATTGGGCGAGAGGAATATGTCCGGGAAGAAAACGCCCTGGTCCATCATATCCATGAAGCCTGCCGGCGGTCCTACCTGGAACTCCATGTGATAGTAACGGTAGTTATTGCTGCCGTCGACGGCGACGATGTCAAAGGGATACGGGCCGGGCGGCAGATTTTCGGAAGGTATTAGCGTCAGGGTCGCCGTAGCGGAACCGCCCGTACCGGTAACGTTTACCGATTTGGAGACGGGACTCCAGACTTCGGTGATGGTGCCGTAAGCGGCGAACAGTCCCTCGGTTCTCAGCGATACCGCGGGCGTCTTGCCGGGTAAAGCATTAATGGTAATAGCTAACTGGCGTCCGTTGGGGTCGCCGGAGGGTATCGGCTGCAGCCAGCTCGGGCTGACATTTATGGAATAGGTATCGCTACCCCCCATGATGTCAAATGGAACGTTTCTTATCGTGTTTTGTACGTTGACATCCAGCGGGTGCATCCCGGAAGGCATCGTAGGAATCGTGATTACCGCCGAGAATGCCCCCGTATTATCGGTAGTGGTCGCCACACCGGGCGTGACATCCGTGGGTCCCAGTCTAATGAAAGTAAGATTCTGGTTCTTGGGGAAGCCATAGCCGCTGACTGTTATCTGGTCGCCGGGGGAGCCGAAATTGGGTGATATGGTCACCATCGCCATGCCCATGTCCATGAAGCCGGAGGAGGGCGTCACCTCCAAGGTGAAGTTGGCCCACATCTCCTCGGCAGGATTAGCCGCGTTATAAGCGCGGATGGATATCGGGTAATTACCCATCGGGCAGCCGCTCGATATCATCAGTTGCAGTTCGCGGCTTTCCATGCTGCCGACAGGCGGGGTTATGGTAGCGGTGGTAAAGCTCGGTGTCACCCCCATCGGTAGTCCCTCGATGCTCAGGACGATAGAGGGACTGGGTGGGGTGGCTGCCAGCGACCTCACCTGGATGTTGACCATGGCGGTATCACCCGCCGGTCTGGCCAGCCAGCCCGGCGAGGCGCCGACACTGAAATTCTGGTTAGAAGTGATTACCTGGAACTCAAATCCGCCCATGCGGTCACCCACCATAACGTCGACCGGGTACTGGCCGGGTCCCGTCGGCATACCGAAGGCGGTATCCGGTACGGTAAAGACGCCGGAGAATGAGCCCGTACCGTCATCCGAGGTGGTAATATTCGCCGTTAATACGTTGGTATTGGCGAACATCAGGCTGGTAACCGGGGTAGAATCGGGGAACCCGGAACCGCTGAAGGTTATCGTATCACCGACCTGGCCGTAACTGGGAGTGAGTGAAAGCATGCCCATGTTATAGCCCGTTGCCGGCATAATGGAAAGCTCGAGGTTGATACGGGCGATTTTCTCGTCGGTATCCCAGATATTGTTCGAGTTGGCATCTACCCAGCCTTCGAGTGTAGCCGGGTACTGGCCCATCGGTATCATGTTGGGTAATACCAGACCCAGCTCGAAGCTGTTCTGGCTTCCCGGCGGTGCGCTGATGGTATAGATCTGCTGCACCATACCGTTCCAGTTCGTATCCACTCCGGGCGGCAGGCCTTTAACAGACATCTTCACTGTCGGCGAGGCGCCGCTTAAAGCCTTGAGGATACCCGACGTCCTCACTTCGATGCCGGGGCCTCCCTGGAGGAAGTTTGGCGAAAGCGTGATGGTAAAAGTATCATCACTCCCGTAGATATAAAATGGTACCTCGGCCTGCGCCTGTCCCGCCTGAACTATAACGGAATAGGTTCCCGCGGCGAGGGCCTGCCCGTTCAATGTAGCGGGTACCGTGAAGGCGCCGGAGAACGAGCCCTGGCCCGAGGTAGTAATCGTCTGTGCCAGGGTGATATTGGCGCCGCCGAAGGTTATTCCGGTTATCTGAGTATCGGGTGGAAAGTTGGAGCCGCTGAAGTTGATGTTGGCTCCCGCCATACCGGTATTCGGGTTGAGCGAGAATATAGGCATCATATAGCCGGAGGAAGCGCCGACGTCCAGGTCCAGGTTGCGTATCTCTGTCTGGTCTCCGGCAACGGCTTTAACCGCCAGTGAGTAGTGCCCCATCGGCGCGGACGCCTTGGGCTTGATTTCCAGTGTAGACATTATGGTACCGCCGATGGGCGGGGTTACGTTGGCGGCTGTCTGCCACATTCCTCCGTCGAAGCGCCACTCGATGTTCGGCGGCCCCTCGACCCTGAGGTTAACATTGGCTGAAGACGAACCGAAAGCCTGTATATTTACCGAGGTGTTGGCGGATGTGCCCGGCGCGACCTGCATCATCGGTGGCGAGAGGTTGATGTTGAAGGACGCCTGGTCGCTGATAAAGGTAAAGTCGGCCATAGCCCGTCTGTCTTCGGGGTAAGTGCCCACGACGACTTCTATCGGATACATGCCGGGCATTAAACCTGAAGGTGCCTGGAACACGGCTGAGAAGTCTCCGTTTCCATCGGTGCTCATCGCCGGTATGGTGCCGTTGGTAATCTGGTCGTTCTGGGCATTGGGCGGGCCGAAGAACAGGTTCGTTAGAGCCGTGTTTTCGGGGAAGCCGGTGCCGCTGATGGTTATCCAGGTCCCCGCTGAGCCCGCGGTCGGATTAAGGTATATCGATGACATGCCGAAACCGTCGGGCGGGACGATATCCATCTCAATCGGGATACGCTGTACCTCAGCGCTGCCTTCCCGCTGACCTTTAATAGTAATTGAATAATGTCCCGTAGGCATCCATTCACTGACGCTGAGGTTGAGGTCGGTGCTGGCCATGCCGCCGGGCGGTGCCGTGACGTTGCCGGAAATAAAGCTGGCGGTAATGTCCGGCGGGCAGCCCTCTAACGAGAGGATTACCGTCGGCGACGAAGAGCCTACCGACTGCACCTTTATCATCGTATTCATCTGCATACCCTGCTGGATCCACAGGAAGGGCGGTGATGCCTGGAGCACGAAGCTATCGGTGCCTCCGGTAACAGTGAATGATTTGGTGACGATCATGTCAGGGTAGGTACCCACGATAAGATTGACCCAGTAAGTGCCTGAG
This sequence comes from uncultured Dehalococcoidaceae bacterium, assembly GCA_964395955.1. Classification (GTDB taxonomy): domain Bacteria; phylum Chloroflexota; class Dehalococcoidia; order Dehalococcoidales; family RBG-16-60-22; genus CAYVPT01. The sequence goes on along the minus strand of CAYNDI010000003.1, from coordinate 12,573 downwards.
GGGAGGTCCGGTACCCGGAATGTGCCGGAAAACCTGCCGGCGGAATCGCCGGTGGTGGGGACGGTAATGGTCGGCAGGCTCTGGGCGGCGGTTAAATTAACCGAGCCGAACTTTAATTCGGTAACCTGGCTGGGAGTACAATCTAGAAATCCGGAGCCGGAGAAATTAACTATCTGGTTCACCTGACCGAACGCGGGACTCAGGGTGAACTGCGCCATGCCGAATCCGGCCGGCGGCTGTACGTTCAGTTCCAGTGAGACGCGTTGTTCCGCCTCTCCTTCTACCCAGCCCCTGACGGTTATCCAGTAGTTGCCGGGCGGTGCCGTCAGGCTGGCGGTCAGGTTAAGGTTCTTTGAAGCGGAACCACCGGCGGGTACCGAGGTGGCGTTGGCGCCGGAGGCGGCGGTATTAGGCGGGAGCGACCCGAACTGGTAGGTCAACCAGTTGGGGACGCCCTCCAGGGCCAGATTGACCGCGGAGCTGCTGCCTCCCATGGAAAAAATGTTTACCGAGACCGATGTTGAATTAAAGGTTTCCTCGATAGTCAAACTCGTCGATTGCGGGGACAGGCTCAGGGAAAAGGTTTCCCCGCTCCCCATAATCTGGAAATCCCTCTCGGCGAAGTCGTTGGTAATCTCCACGATGGCTTTAATACGGTAATTACCGGAGGGAATTTCCGCCGGGACGGTGAAAGTGCCGGTAAAACTCCCGTTGTTAACGGTAATCGAGGCTGGATTTGTCTGTAGTGTCGTGTTGGAATAAGCCTCTTTGATGGTCACGGTCTGCCCGTCGCACGCGGGCGGGTAGTTAGCCCCGCTGACGGTAATGGTATCGCCGGTCTGGGCGTAGGACTGTGATAGTGAAATACCCGGGCCCCATGTTGCCAGAGGCTGTATATCCAGGTTGATATTGGTTGACTTATTAATAGCCGGGGTGGCACAGGAACCTTCTATATTCAACTGGTACATATTGGGGGATGCCCACTCGGCTACCGTGATGGTGAGTACGACCGATGCTGTCTCCCCGGCGTCGGGCGTAACGCTGCTGCCGGAGAAACTCCTGGTCACGTCGGGGATAGTGCCCGCGCTGAGGGCTACGGCGCTGTTGAAGCTGTTAATGGATGACACGTAAATGGTGATATTGGCGGATTCTCCCGGGGTGATGGAAACGAACTGAGGTGAGGTGGATAAAAGGTAATCAGGCTCGGCGCCCGAGGTGATGGTAATCTGGCAGGTCGCCATAGCTTGCCCGGAGGTCGCTTTCAATACAAAATTCCCGCCGGGCATCTCTGCGGGTATATCCATCGGTACGTTCCAGGTTCCGTTTGCGTCTGTCTGCCCGGTGGTTATCGTCTGACCCACATTCAGGCCGGAGTCCCACTTGAGGGTAATATTGGCGGTGGTGGGGAACTGCGCGGCAAATATGCCGGTCTGGCCGCCATTGCTTATCACCGATGGTGATGCGGAGAGCAGCGGTTGGCCCGGCACGCCGACGGTAACGGTAAAGAAGGCGACTTTCTGCTGACCGTTAGACTGGCCGTTGAGTTCGCAGGGGAAAGAGCCCGAGCCCATCATGGCGCTGACGCCGATATTGAGTGAGACTGCCAGGGTCTGTCCGGCGGTCAGCGTGACCTGAATGGGTGTTAATGAAGACTTGTTGGCTATTTCCGGGGGGCCGACGAAATTCAGGTTGATGGTCCCCTCGAAGTTATTTATCGAAGTAATATTGAAGGTCTCGGTGATATTGGCCCCCGCCGCGAGCATAAAGGAATATTTGTTCTGACTGTGCGTTATTCTAAAGGAAGGCGGCAGGGGAGTGGTGGCTGAAGGCGAGTTGGAAATGCCCGACCAGAGACTGGCATCATCTCCGGTCTTGATGGCGAAGAAATAAGTGGTATTGGAGGAAAGCCCGGTCACCATGAAGTTTTCCGTATCCCCGGCTTGAGCGGGGATAATCGTATTCGGCACACTCTGGGCGCTGTCCCAGGTGCCCTGGTCATTAATAATAGCGGTAGCCCGGCGTATTTCGTAATGGGAAGCCAGGCCGGTAACGCCGTCATCGCCGGGAGCCGTCCAGGTCAGGTTGACACTGTTGGGAGTCGGGCCGACGGCGGCGAGGTCGGTAATATCAGCCGGCGGTGTATTGTCTACCTGTTGCAGCGGGATGTCGACTGTCGTCGGTGTCCCCAGCGCCGCATCGCGTCCGGTTACGTTGGCGCTGAGATAGCCGGCGCAGGTGACCGCAATGGTATAACCTGTTATCCGGCGGTACGGTGATGGAATACGCGCCCAGGTCGCTGGTGGTGGCGGTATAGGTTGTTCCCGGTGTTTCCGGTTTATACACGATAACCAGCGCATCCTCGATGAGGAATCCCTCCACGCTGTCCGTTATCTCGCCGATAAAGGCGCCGCCAGGAACCAGTGAAAAATCAAAGATGTTATCCGGGCTGGCTGTTACGGTTACGCCGGTGGTTCTCTGGGTAAATTATCCCGTCTTGATAACCTCGATTTCGTAATTGACACCTTCGGGGATATCATCGATGTACTGCCCGGCGTTATCGGTACTCGTTATACTGAAGTAGTCCGGCGCGCCGGACTCGTAAAAGAGCACGTCGGCGTTCTCAATAGGATTGCCGGTAGTATTATCGGTTACCTGTCCGGTAACCGTGCCGTCCGCCGCCATTGCCGGCAGCGGCAGCAGTCCGATAAGAAAGATGGCTATTATCAGGACGTGGAATTGCCGTGCAAAAAGTGCCAGTGCTGACTTTCCTTTTTTAGACATGACTGAATACCTCCTGGTGCTACTAGTGAAATAGACGCGGAGTATAATTATTTATCGGGGTAATTGATACTATTTGGACCCGGGAATTTTTTATCTCTATTTTCGTTAACCTCTTCTGACTGGTATACTGTGCCTGGCGGCAAAAGCAAAAAAGTCATCGCGATGGATTCGGTTCTGGCCACCGGGCAACCTGAAAGCTGTTAAATTACCGTTTTCAATCCAGCGCAGGACAGTTACCTTGCTGACGCCGCAATGCCTGGCGACGACGCCTGTGGTGAGATATTCCGGGTATGTTTTTCCTGCATTTATTCCCAAGTTATTGCCTCCTCAAAATCGGCTGCTTACGTTATTCACGTGATAAACCAAATTTACGAAAATACAGGATAACTCTAGCCCCGCTCCGTTACAGACGAATCACAAAAGTCGCGCGGGCTGTTACAAGATAGTCACATTTACCGGAAGTGTGTTTGATTGAGTTGATAAGGAAGAAAAAAGAAGATTCTGTTTGATTCTGGCTGATTTTAGATGCTCACCCCCTTTATCCCCCTCTCACACAGGTTTATTTTGAATACTCGGATATGATTTTGTGTGAGAGGGGGAAGAATAGAAAGAGGGGCGCCAGCCCCTCTTAAACGCCCCCGTGTTATTTATTGGGGGGATTAAGGGGTGAGGTTTGCACCTGCCAGTTGAGTATCTATGGTAAGAAAAATGAAAAGCGTGAATAAAACAAACAGGGAGGATGAAAAACTATATAGAAGATTTGTCGACAAAAACCGTAAAAAAGAAGGATTATCAGGCGCTACCAGTAGCCGCGTCCGGCTTTGCCGGTGACGTAAGGGTTGTCCCGGCGTTCCGCGCCGATAGTCGTCTCGCGGCCGTGCCCGGGATAAATGACGGTGCGGTCCGGCAGGGCCATCAGCCTGGTTTTAATGCTGTCGATTAGCTGGGGGCGACTGCTCCCCGGCATCAGAGTGGTGCCGATGCCGCGCCGGAAGAGCGTATCTCCGGTAAATACCTTGTCTTCGGTAAGCAGGCAGATGCTGCCGGGGGTGTGGCCCGGCGTATGAATTACGGTAAACGTCATATCGCCGATATCGATATTGTCGCCTTCACGGAGCAGCCGTTCCGGAGGGTGCGGGGTCTTATATGAGATACCGAATTGTGAACTGACCGAGCCGTACCCCTCCAGGAAATCGGCGTCCTCGATGTGAATGGCGACTTCCGCTCCGGTTCTGTCCTGAATATCCCGCAGGGCGGCGATATGGTCCGAATGTCCGTGGGTCAGCACGATAGTCTCGATATCCAGTCCGGAATCTTTAATCGCCCGGTGGATTTCCTCGGCATTGCCGCCGGGGTCGATAACCATTCCTTCCCCCGTCTCCTCCGTACCGACGACGTAGCAGTTGGCGGACAGCGAACCTACCACCAGTCTTTTTATTATGATATTACTTTCCATTATATAAACTGCCGGTCTTTTCCAGATATGATTATGAACGTAAATTTACAGGTCTGTCAATACTTCTGGTACGGCAATAATGATTCTCTATTCCCGGTTATTGTATAATGTGCTCGTAATACGACTTGTACGCTTAAAACCAGGCATTACGGTATTAAAACGGGGAGGTTGTTACCATGGCTAAATCAAATCTGGAGAAGTATATCAAGACCGATTTACAGTCGAAGAGAGCCCAGGAAGTCCATCCCGAGGTGCCCAATCCCGTGCTGGGCATGATGAGTAACGAAGATTTCGGCAACCATAACTTCGTTATAACCTGGTGGCCCATCACTCAGCCCTTTGAAATGGTATCCGAAACGCATTATCACGATTTTGACCAGTATCTGATGTTCATGGGGGGAGATGTCACCAATATGATGGACCTGGGCGGGGAGGTGGAACTGACCCTGGGGGAAAGTGATGATGCGCTGGAAAAATTCACGTTTAGCCGGGCGACTATCGTTTATGTTCCCGGCGGTATCCGCCACGGCCCCCTGAACTTTAAGAAAGTCAATGACCCCCGCAAGCCCATCCTTTATAATGACATTACCTTTACTACCAATGGCTATAAACGATTAAAGTCCAGAGATAAATAATCATACTTTTTAATTATTGTGTATGTATTAATCGTATAGGAAAAGGAGGGTATCAACTTGGCTGAGACGAAGTACGGCAAATATCTTTTGAAGAACAGTCCGCCGGATTTTCCTTTTATCATGGGCCCCATTCTGCAGCGTATGGATAATAAAACTATCGCCGGCAGCAATTTCTATTTCATCCACTGGGTACTCCCCCATGAGGAACCCCGGATGAAAGTCGGTCACCCGCCCCATATACACTCGGAAGCCGAGCTCCTGATTCATATCGGGACCGACCCGGATAACCCCGATGACCTCGGGGCGGAGGTCGAGTTGTACATGGGCCCGGAACTGGAAAGGCATGTCATCACCGAGTCCACGGTGGTCTTTATCCCCCCGAACTTTATCCACGCACCCTGGAATCCCATCAAGACCGTCAGACCCTGGATATTCATCGAGGTTAATCAGGGACTCCGCCATACCGAGAAATTTTATCCGCAGTTGTTGACCAAAGAGCACCGGGCGCTGCTGGACTGGACATTCTGGCACGACGATGCCATGAGCGAGGGCTACAGCAATATGATGGTACCCGAGAAACCGGCGGGTAAATAATAGCTGAAAGACGCAACATGAACCGGGCTTGCGTTATTATATATCCGGCGATTAACGCCATAATACGGGGCAAGCGGTAATTACTCTTAACGAGGTGTTCGGGATGTGAAATGCCGGTTGCCTCACTTCATACTATCGATAATAAAACCGGCGGCAAGTCTGGCGCCTATGCCCGGAATCATACTGCACTTCTCAAAACCTTTTTCGCGGGCAAAGGCCATCATGGCGGCATCACTTTCCCCGGGGTTCAGTTTTTGCCCGATAGTGACCTTTTCTATAATATCATCGCAATGTTTAAAACCTGTTTTGTCCTTGAAGGCGGCTATAAATTTCTGGGCAACCGCCATAGCTTCCATCACTTTTTCAGGGCTGGATTGTTCATCGCGGCCGAAAAAGAGCCCGAAGTTTATCAGGCTGCCGCTGATACCGCCGCATATATCGCCGGTACTGCCCAGGCCGGGGAAAAGGGCCAGTGCTTGAAGGACCTCCATGTTGCCCTGACCGAACTCTTCCATCAGGGCCAGTGCGGTACCCTGAGCGCAGTTCTTTAAAATAAAATTGTATTCCTCGGCCCGTAATTGCACGCGGTCCAGTATTTGCTCCTTATTGGATAGCATCGTTTTGGGGTCGAGTTTTTTCCTGGGTATTCCCTCTTTGGACATTTTATCTATTCTGGCCTGGATGCCTTCAATATCCCAGACTCTTTCGGCCAGTTCGTCCACCTTTTTCTTTAAGGCCGGATAGTCTGCCATAAGCTGAATACCTCCTTATCTAGTATTGTCTGTCTTTAGTATATACCAACGTATATATTAATAAAATATTCGGGTCGCGGTATTCGATTGTACAACCTGTACCGGTATTCAGGCAAATACATATTGGTTATAATACTCCTCCCCGCCCCTCGTTATATATCTTTTCCCACCCTGGCCGCCCTCGTATCCTCAGCGGCTTGTCCCGCGAGATATTATCCCCTCTCCCTCGATGGGCGTTGTATTAATAGTACTTGTCATGTCACCCTGAGCCCGCTGTAGGCGGGCGTGAGGGTCTGGCCGGGTGTTTTCCAGCCTTGACCAATTAGATTCTCACGTCGCTATCGCTCCTCAGAATGATTTTTAATACAAAGCCCCCTCGGCGGGAGAGGGGAGGTGAGGGTGACGTTATTGCCTCCCCTTCGTAAAGGGGGATTAAAAAAGGTCCCCCTCTCCAGCGGCGGAGAGGGGGACAAAGGGGGAAGAAAAAAGTTGCCCGGTATTATGCTTTAATAAGGAGAAGCGGCGTGTTGCCGCCGAGAAGGACCTTCTGGGCGACGCTCCCCAGCGGCCAGAGGTTTATCGCGGTCTGTCCGCGTGTCGACATCGCTACCATATCGCTGGCCAACTCGTCGGCCAGGTCGATAATACAGTCCGCGGGTGAACCGACCCTTACCTCATATTTTGCGGTAATCCCTTTTTCTTCGAGTTGCTTGGTCCAGTTCTGGAGGTATTCTTCGGTAATGGCAAGTATGCTGTTTGTTTTGGGGATTATCCTGAGGAGGGTTAGCTCCATCTCAAGACTGAGGGCGAGTTCGCTGATAAAGGGTATTACCGTTTCGCTTTCCGCCGACCCGTCCAGCGGTACCAGAGCTTTTTTCAATATCCGCTTGGCACGGACATCCGGATGAGCGCCTTTGGCTCTGATAAGCAGCAGCGGTTGCCTTGAAGTACCCCGCACAACCTTGTCAGCCACGCTGCCCACCGCCCAGCGGCTGATACCGGAATGGCCGTGGGTTGCCATGACAATCAGGTTCAGGGCACCATTGTTGACATAATCCAGAATTCCTTCGGCAGGGTTGCCGACCCGGGTAGCGGTACCCACGGTTATGCCATCATTTCCCCCGACATTAAGGTATTTATCAACCTGCCGCTGGGTAATATCTTCCATCTTGCCCAGGTAATGATAGTGGCTGCGGTATTCTTCGGCCTCCTCCGATGCAACGACTGTCAGCAGGATAATCTCGGAGTCCATCTTTCCCGCCACCTCCTCGGCGTAGGGCAGGGCTACCTCAGCCAGCGGGGAGCCATCCAGTGGTACGACTACTTTTTTATACATGGTAGTTACCTTTAATATGCGGTACGATGAGACCACCGCTATATTTTACTAGCTAACGGGTACGGCCTGGCGGTATGAAGGCCGCTGCAGCAAGGAGTCAACTCTTGCCAGAAACTCCAGCGGGCCGAAAGGCTTTCTCATAAAGAAGTCAGCGCCGGCGTAAATAGCTTTAACGCAGGCTTCCGCGCTGGCGTTAGAGTTGATAACGATGAGGGGGATAGCCGTCATACTCCTTATTATCTGGCAGAACTGCCAGCTTTTTGAGCCATGATTGTCTATCACCACGGCGATGTCATAGGCTTGCCTCAAGAGTGCCCGCAAGCCTGGCTCCCGTCCGGTGACCACATCTACCCGGTACCCGGCTTCGGTAAGAATCTGGTCCACCGGAGGGTATAAAGTGGTATTTTTTATGAATAAAGCGTTTTTGCCCATTTTTACGAGTTTACTGTAATACACTTTATCCCGCCTGAAAAGCAGATAATCCTCTATTTTGTCTAAGGGTTGACTCTCATTGTGAAAAAAGGTGATAGCCCTCAGTAAAACAGTGATTTCCATCGATGTTTTTTTCATAGAGAACCGTTACCTTAGTACTATAACGGGGTGGTTACTTTAGTAATGAGTGTTGGCGGAACGGCGTTAAAATGCAGGATAAAAATATAGCTGTAATATTTCTGGAAATTTTCGTTATCGTGGGAATACTGGGCACACTTTCAGCCGTGGCCCTTCCCAGTATCGGCAAGATGTTTGATAAAGGCAAGGTTGAATCGCGTGATTTAGAGCTGCATAATATTCAAACGGCGGTAATTGAAATGCTCTGCGATAGCTCCACGGGGACGTTAAAACCGGTCGGCCCCACCGCTGATATGGGCCTGGTCCGCACCGGCGATACGCCGCCTCTGGTACTGACGGACTACCTGCTGGGACTGGAAAATAACCGGCTGAGGACGGACTGCACCTATAATTTTACCGCCGACGGCACGGTAATGCAGGTTTTGCCCTAGCTGTATCCGGTGCTTATTACTAAAATGGCGGAACTTGATTTCTAGTAACCTCTGGTTCGGTCGATAACGTTCCGCAGTTTCCTGCCGGTAAGGTAGCGCTTGAGGTTATCGCAGAACAGGTCGGTAGCGCGGGCGACGTATTCTTCCATACCCCCGGAAACGTGGGGACTCAGGATAACGTTATCGAAATCCCAGAGAGGACTCTCAGCGGGGAGTGGTTCCTTGGCGGTAACATCCAGACCTGCCCCGGCAATTTCTTTCTCCTCGAGGGCACGGATGAGCGCCTTTTCATCGATGACGTTGCCCCGGGCGATATTAATGATGTAGGCGGTCGGCTTCATCGCCTTGAGTTCCTTTTCGCCGATAAGCTGGAAGGTCTCTTTAGTCAACGGCACGGATACCACGACGAAATCGCTTTGCGTCAACAGCGACGACAGTTTCGTGGCAGGAAAAAGCCTGTCCACATACTTGGCACTTCCGATTATTTTTGCCGACCGGCGGGTGGCGATAACCTTCATACCGAAGGCTTTGGACAGTCGTGCTATCTCCCGTCCAATATGCCCCAGCCCGACGATGCCTACCGTTTTACCGTGCAGCACCGCCGGCATGAACCTTCGCCATTCGTGATTCTGCTTCATCTGGAAACATTGCGGTGCCTTTTTGGCGAACATGAGCATCAGTTCGAGGACGAATTCGCCGATGGGCGTGGCGTGGATACCGCTGACCCCGGTTATCGTCACTTCGCTCTGCCAGATTTCGGTAGCTCTAAGGCGGTCTACTCCGGCAGACATCATCTGTATCCATTCAAGCCGGGGAGCTCTTATCAGGATGTCCTGGGGAGGGATAAGGCCGAAAATAACATCAGCCCTGGCCAGGAGGGTGTTTAGTTCCTTTTTAGACGAATTATCCCCGCGAAATTCGGCAGCCACCAGAGATGAAACGTCTTTGACGTGTATTCTGGGGCTGATGCCGCTGATTTTTTTCAGGGTTTCCTGGTCTGCCTGCGGGAAAGACCCATCGAAGGCAGGAGTGATAACCAGTACATTCAGTGATTTCATGGTGCGGGTACTCCCTTTACAGCGCTCCCCGTATTATATCAAATTTGCTGCCTTTTCCTCTTGATCAGGTACCGGACCAGCCAGATTATAAGGATGAGAGCCGCGGTAGACCCCGCCGCGAGCCACCAGTTAATCCAGAGCTTACTCAGGAAGTCTCCCGCCAGGTCGCCGATGACTACGTCATAAGTCCCCGGCTCGTTGTCCGTAATTGTGAACGATACCGTCCCGGTTTGCCCCGGTTCGAGAGCGACGTCTATTCTTTCCCGCTCCGTCCCGTTGATAATCAAGATAGCGGTGTAGCTGCCGGGCTGACCTCCATTATTGGTGATATCAACGGTGATAAGCGCTTCTTCGCCAGTCCTGACCACATAAGACACGTTTTCATAGTACCTGGTAACCGAGGTCGTGATGGACAGGTTGCTCAGCGTGAACAGGGCAGGCGCGGGAGCCGGTAGGGGTTCCGGTGGAGCCGGCGGCGTTGGTTCCGGCGGAGCCGGTGGCGTGGGTTCCGGAGGAACGCGTACGGCGACCTCGGCCAGGACGGCAAATACGGTGAAGTGATCAACCGGGGCGGTCAGCTTGCCCAGCTCGGCAACGCTGGTGGTCTCGGTCTGGAGATATATCCAGCCGTCTTTGGTGGAAAAATACGCCGCGCCGACGGATACAACATTCTCGGGCAGGTCGTTCACATTATAACCGAGCGTGAGTCTTATAGATTTGTCGAAAGCTGTCCCCGTAGGCTTGAACTCTAGTGCTTTGCCGACTAATTCCGTGTTTTCCGGGAGCTCCGGCGCTACAGCTTCCCTGATTTCTATCAAGGTCACGATGCTGCCGGTATTATCGGTAGCTCCGGTATACTCTTCTATTTCGAGCAGGTGAGTATCATTCGGACTGGGCGCCTCCATGCGTTTTATCGGGCGTCCGTCGTCGGTGGCCAGCTCCCGGGTGATTTTACCCAGGAAATCTACCGTAAAGTAGTTAGGTGCCGGTTGTGCCGGTGATGACCCTGTGAAATGCGGAGGTGGCTGCGGAGAGGTGGTCCCGCTGCCTGATAAGAGAACGTTAACCGGATTTTCATCGGCGTCGTTGGAGGGTATGGTTAAATTAGCCGAGTGTGCCCCGACGGAACCGGGAGTAAAGGCTAGCGTGATGTTAGCCGATGCACCGGAACTGAGTATTTGATTGGATATATTACCGCTGGTGATGGCGAACTTATTATTATTGATAGAAAGGTTACCGATAATCAGGTTATCGGTACCGTTATTAGATACGGTAACGGTCCTGGTCGCGCTCGTTGAGCCCACATACACGGAGCCGAAATTGACTGACATCGGCTCAACGGTAATATCGGGCGCATTGATAGACGTCAGGACTGCCGTCAAAACCGTCGCGGTATTATTGAACAGCTTGGGGTCTGTCTGGGTTCCGTTCACGCTGGCGATATTGGTGATAGTGCCCGGTTCCGGCGGCGCGGTCACCAGGATGGTCAGGTTGGCCGAAGCGCTGCTGGCCAGGTTGCCGAGGTTCCAGCTCACTGTGCCGTTCGCGCTGTTGAAGTTACCCGTGGGAACTGAGGATTTGTAGGTGACGCCGGCCGGCAGAGTATCCGTCACGTTGACGCTGGTGGCGTCGGCCGGCCCGTTGTTGGTCACGGTCAGGACATAGGTCAGGTTACCGTTGACATTCACCGGGTCGGGACTGCCCGTCTTGGTTATAGCCAGGTCGGCATCGGTAGGCAGGGCGACCGTGGTATTCTCGGATACGGACTCGTTTCCCGGGATGGCCTCGGTATATTCGCCAAGAATTTCGGCGAAGTTGGAGATAACGCCCGTTTCCGAGGGCGCCGTGACGGTAATGGTCATGTTGACCGAGGCGCCGCTACCGAGATAGTCGATATTCCAGTATACAATTCCGGCCGATTCGTAAGGCGTTCCCGTCGACGCGTTGGCGGATTGGAATATCACACTGTCCGGCAGGTCGTCGGTAACTGTGAAAGAGGCGACGCCGGCCGGCCCGTTGTTCGTGACGGTAACGGTGTAGGTCAGGTTACCGCTGGTTGCCACCGGGTCCGGGCTGTCCGTCTTGGTTATCACGAGGTCGGCCCCGACTAGAGCATTGACGGTCAGGCTCGCATTGTCCGAGATAAGATGGTAGGTGCCGGTGACTGTCCAGTTTCCGGTATTTTCTGAAGTATAAACGTTATCAATCCAGTAGCCGCCGGCCGAGGGCTCTAGCGAGAAGTCGGTGAATGAGGTAATATCACCCAGGCTGGTATTCCCGGTATCGAAAGCCTCAGCCGTATAGGTCTGGTTGTCACCGACCGTGATGGTAATCCCATCGGGTGAAACAACAATGTGGTCGATAGAACCGGGGTCATAGACTTCCACGGCAGCCGTATCCGACTTGCCATTGCAGGTGCCGGTTACCGTCCATGTGCCCACGTTCTCCGAGGTATAGACATTGTCCGTCCAGCCGCCTCCGGCTCCGGGTGAGATGCTGAAGCTGGTAGTCGAGGTCACATCACCCAGCGGCTGACCGTACTGGTTGTAGGCTTCGGCAGTATACGCCTTGTCATCTCCGGCGGGTATTCTTATACCATCGGGTGAAATAACGATATGGTCAATAGAACTGCGGTCGAAGACTTCCACGGTAGCCGTATCCGACTTGCCATTGCAGGTGCCGGTTACCGTCCATGTTCCCTCGTTCTCCGTGGTGTAGACATTGTCCGTCCAGCCGCCTCCGGCTCCGGGTGAGATGCTGAAACTGGTAGTCGAGGTCACATCACCCAGCGGCCGACCGTACTGGTTGTAGGCCCTGGCGGTATAGGTGACTTTCTCCCCGTCAGGTCTTCTGGTATACTCGGGTCTTATCTCTATCCGGTATACTGAACTGCGGTCGAAGACCTTCAGGGTAGCGGTATCCGACTTGCCATTGCAGGTGCCGGTTACCGTCCATGTTCC
>CAYNDI010000002.1:29493-36094 GCA_964395955.1 uncultured Dehalococcoidaceae bacterium | reverse complement strand
GTGGAATATATCGGACTTTCTTAATACCTCTATCCTTTCCATTTAAACCTCCAAATATTTTGTGTCCGGTGCCTTAGTAAACATAGTCTATTTTACACTGCAATCACATGTTTTTCAAATATCCTGCTATGGTGGTCAAACTCAAGTGAAAACGAAGAAAAGACAACAGGTAAAACTATTTAGAACGTCTTAAAGAAGTCCATATGTTTAAGCAGGTTAAAGGCTGTCGTACTCGCAATAACCTTACTCTTAGCCTTCTCCGATTGCTTTTCTGTGCTTGGTACGCCGCTTACCCACCCATAAACCCTTGAAGAAACTCCGATTTAATAGATGCTGATTATCGGCTACGTTCAGGAGGTCCTTGGATATCCCTCTCTCAAAATAGGCCACCTCAACATGTTTACCCATGTTCTTCACCGCTTGAAGGGCATAAGCGAAATCGGAATCACCGCTAACCAGCATTGCCACATCGTAGAAATCGTTCCAGGCAAAATATAACAGGTCTGTAGCCAGCATAATGTCTATGCCCTTCTCAACGGAGACTCCCTGTGTTACTTTGGTGCTCCCCAGTCGGACCTCCAGATATGGTGTTTTGCGCAGGATACCAAAGAATTCCTGTTGCTCCCGATAGCCTTCAGGCCATTGAATCTGGTCCTGTAAGACGTTGTAGTAATATATCCTGAATAAACGCCTTGAACCGCATAGCCTGGCGGTAAAATCAGCAAAGTTAAGGTCGTGACGTTTAAAGTTATTTCTCAGAGCGTGGTACAGATTGCTACCATCTATAAAAATGGCTATTCTGTTTTCCATAACTTCCTCCTTGTTGATTATACACAGAAGAGAAGCTGATTGCAAAACTTGGCTAATTCCCACACCCCGATTAAACAACTGGCCTTTAAACGCTATCCAAATATACTATACTGATAAAGTTGAGACTGCTACTGGTATTCCCACAAAGGTAAGTAGTTGACAAAATGCAACCCCCGTGTTATATAGAATTGATAGGTTGATATCTTTAGGTATAACTCACAAGCTCATTATAATACCAAGGCCAATATCATAATGGGGGGAGGGATAAAGTATGTGAGTTTTTATATAACAAAAGCTGATACAGTACGCGTAAACCCTGGAAAGGAGGAGAAATATAAGTGAACAAGAAGTTACTTTTAATCCCGTTAGCACTATTATTAGTCCTCAGTCTGGTTGCTATCGGCTGTCCGGGCACAAAAACCAAGGACAGCATCGTTGTTGGTATGTCCAGACCTCTCTCCGGGCCGTTAGCTATTATTGGCGATTCGGCATTCCGGCCAGTATATGAGACATGGGTGCCAATGATCAATGCCGACGGCGGGATATACATGAGCGAATATGGTAAGAAACTGCCCATAGAGCTAAAGATATATGATGATAAGAGTGACGTGGGCACGATGACCAGGCTGACGGAGAAGCTGATTCTGGAGGATGAGGTTGACTTCCTGTGGCCCGCCTGTGGCACTGCTTTTATTTTCGGTCAAGCCCCTATAGCCAATAAGTACGGCTATGTACTGGTTACCGCCGAGGGTGGCGCCACCACTATCAAGGACGCCCTTCCCAGCCTACCCTACACCTTCGTCAGCCTGAGTTTTTCCGACTGGTACCAGTTGCCGGTCTTTGCTGACTTGCTGGCAGCCAAGGGCGCTAAGACAGCCTATGTAACCTACATTGCTGACCTTCATGGCATAGAATACTCCGGTGTGGCCGGTATAGAATTCCCGCAGAGGGGAATTAACATAGTCGGTAATGTTAGCCTTCCGCCCGACCTCAAGGACTTTGCGCCGGTAGTACAGGATGCTATGGCGTCCGGTGCCGATGTATTTTGCTGCTTTGCCTATCCCGACCAGGTACTGCCTATTACCGGTACGGCAATAGCGCTTGGCTATAACCCCAAGGCCTTCATAGCCGGCCCCGGAGCCAACTTCGGGTTCTATCATACAGCGTTTGGCCCAGCGGTGGAGGGAGTAACCTGTTTTGCCACGGCTAACTACGACACATCTCCCGCACTCGCCGATATGTACCATACGCTCTATGATGGCAAGCCGGAAGAACTCAACGACTGGTGGGGACACCCACTCTACTGGGCCTCACTGGACATTTGGAAAGCGGCTGTTGAGACGGTAGGAAGTACTGACCAAGACGCACTGAGGGATGTACTTGCCACCAAGCATCTCAATACAGTTCTGGGAGATACCTGGTTTACCATGTTCGGTGATGGCGGTGGACTTATGGCCAAGGAATGCCATACCGGCGAGATTGGCCAGTGGCAAAATGGGATCTGTGAAATCGTAGGATATACCGGAATTGAGCAAACACTCACAAATTACAAGGTTACTGCAGACTTTGTATATCCCAAGCCACCGTGGCCAAAATAGTAGATATTAACACTAATAGTTAAAGGAATAGAAAGCAGGCTGTCTAGAAAGGCCTATTTATGAGGGAGATAACCGCTCGTAATATCTTGCTTTTTTTCTAGGCAGCCTGCACCTGTGATTGCCAGAGCCAGGAAGCTACCATTATGCTTGTGTCAGTCCTGAATACAGTGATTAACGGTTTGCTGCTGGGCGGCCTCTACGCCATAATTGCTATGGGGCTCAACCTGCAGTATGGTGTTGCCCGGGTGCTGAACATAGCCCATGGCGAATTTATTATGCTCGGCGCTTTCATCACCTGGACGATGTATTCCATGTTCGGGATTAACCCGCTGCTTTCTATAGTGATTGTTGGTCCTGTCGTATTCATAATCGGCTTTATACTCCAACGGACTTTGTTCACAAGCCTCAGAACCAGGGCACCATCACAGGGTGCCTTTGAGGGCAGTTCTATGCTGGCCACTTTTGGCCTCCTCTTCATAATTCAGAATGTGGCTTTACTAATATGGCATGGTGATATGAGGGCGTACTCCTATTATAACTTTGGCATCAACCTTTGGGGTGCGGTATTCGCTGCCAATCGTTTGGTAGCCCTTGCCTTTGCTGTTGTCATAGGCATAGCCTTTTATATCTTTTTAGTCCGTGCTCGCCTGGGGAAGGCCATCAGGGCCGCCGCCCAAGACCCGACGACGGCCGGGCTCATGGGGGTAAATATTAACCTGGTGCTGGCTCTATGCTTTGGCCTGGGGGCGGTAATGGCTGGTTTGGCTGGTGTATTCATCAGTATGTGCTTCCCTATTTACCCGGTTATGGGTCTGGAATATCTCATAATTGCCATCATCGTGGTTGTATTAGGCGGGTTGGGCAGTATCCCGGGCAGTTTTATCGGCGGTTTTATCCTGGGTCTTATCGGCAGCATAGTAAGCTCTTGGCAACCATCCCTGGCACTGGCTGCCTATTATTTTATCTTTATGCTTCTGCTCGTAGTGAGGCCGAAAGGTATTTTCGGGAAGTAGACGAATGGATATTATCTACAATATCTTAAAAAATACTCGTTTTTGGTGGATAATTAGTCTCATCTTATTAGTCCTGCTGGCTACTTTACCCTTATATAGCTCGGCTTACTCCGTCATACTAATAACTGCCATCATCATGTATGTCATCCTTACCGTGAGCTGGGCTATGTTTTCCGGCCCTACCGGTTATATCTCACTGGCGACAGCGGCATTTTTTGGTGTGGGCATATATACCATGGCTGTATTGGGGGAACAATTACCCCTGCTTCCCGCAGTCATTGCCGGTGGTCTGGTCAGTTTCATAATTGCCCTTATCGTTGGCGCGATGACTCTGAGGTTGAGGGGAATATATTTTACCATATTCACCTTCGGACTGGTTGAGCTCATCAAGCATCTTCTTCTGTATTGGGAGGTTACTGTAACCGGTACGCGTGGCCGATTCATCGTCCTGGAAGAAAACACCACTATTTTTTGGGTCATACTGGGCATCTTTGTGGTGCTGATGCTCACCAATTACTTTATAAGGCGCTCTAAATATGGCTTAGCCCTGCGGAGTATCGGTGAGAACGAGGAGGCCTCAGCCCATCTGGGTGTCAACGTTAACCTGGTGAAGGTTTTCGCCTTCGGCATCAGCGCCTTCTTTATGGGAGCTGCCGGGGCTATAATGGCAACGAGATGGACATATGTTGACCCATATGTCGCCTTTAATCCGCTCTTCTCTTTTCTGCCGGTTTTGATGGCTATCTTTGGTGGCATGGGCCAGATTTACGGTCCGGTAATAGGCGCGGTTTTTTTCGCCTATACAGAAGAAAAACTACTAACCAACTTCCCCGAATATTTCATGCTCACTTTTGGTATTATATTAGTGCTCTTTATAGTATATCTACCTGACGGGCTGGTGGGAGTAGTGCAAAGGTTATGGAGGCGAAGGTTGGGAGGGCAAAATGCCAATACTTGAAGGTGAAGGCGTAACCAAGTATTTTGGTGGATTAGCCGCGGTATCAAACGTGGATTTCCACGTTGACCAGGGCGAAATCTTTGGCCTCATTGGTCCTAATGGAGCTGGTAAAACAACACTGTTTAATCTAGTATCGGCGGCTCTTGCCCTTAAGTCAGGAGTGATAAAATTCAAGGGCAAAAGGATTAGTGGTTTAAAGCCGTATCAAATCTGCCGGAGGGGAGTAGCCAGAACGTTCCAATCGGTTAAAATCTTCGGCAACATGCAGGTAGGGGAAAATGTATCGCTGGGGGCTCTCTTCGGGACGCCAACCACCATGACAGCTCCAAATGCCGCCAAGGAGGCCGCAGAGCTATTAGATTTTGTCGGCTTATCGGAAATGAGCAAAACGCTGGCCAGCGAGTTGACCCTTGTTAATCAGAAACGCCTTGAAGTAGCTACAGCGCTAGCCACCAAACCAGAACTACTGTTACTTGATGAGCTGATGGCCGGTCTAAATCCTACCGAAACGGCTGAGGCTATGGAGCTGGTAACCAACATCCGGGCTAAGGGGATCACCATTTTCATGATTGAACATGTCATGAAAGCAATTATGGGTGTGTGCGACCGGATTATGGTACTCCATCACGGCGAGAAGATTGCCGAAGGAACGCCACAGGAGATTACCACCAGTAAAAAGGTTATTGAGGTATATTTGGGTGAGTAGACTTATGCTGGAACTTAAAAACGTAAATACTTTTTACGGCAACTCTCAGGCCTTATGGGACATTTCACTGAGAGTAGATAAGGCAGAAATAGTCGCTTTGGTCGGTGCCAACGGGGCCGGCAAAAGTACACTGCTTAAGACTATTTCCGGCGTGGTGCATCCAGCTTCAGGTAGTGTGGAATTTCTGGGAAAGAGGATAAACGATCTACAACCCAATTCCATTGTGGAGCTAGGTCTTTCGCATATACCCGAGGGTAGAAAGCTTTTTGCCGAGATGACAGTGCACGAAAACCTAGAGATGGGCGCGTATCCCTCCTACGCCTGGAAGATAAAGAAGGAAACGTCCGAGCAAATTTATCAGACCTTCCCCATATTAAAAGAAAGAGCCGGGCAGTTAGCCAGAACATTAAGCGGCGGCGAACAGCAGATGCTGGCTATGGGGCGGGGTCTAATGTCCAAGCCCAAGCTTTGCATGTTTGATGAGCCGTCTTACGGTCTGGCGCCAAGGATGCTATCAGAAGTTTTCCAGGTCATAAAGTCCCTGCGTGAGCAGGGGATTACTATCCTCCTGGTGGAACAAAACGTCCCCCGCACCCTAGAGATAGCCGACCGGGCCTACATATTGGAAAATGGCCGGATAACCATGGAAGGGAAATGCCGCAATCTCCTCACAGATGACTATATAAGGAAAGCCTACTTAGGGCTGTAGCCCCAACGATAAATATATCTCCAGTGGATTAGGGAAACAAACGCTCAAAATGTTCAGCCGTTGGAACATTGTCTCATCATTGACGTACGATATGAAATTTGCCCCATTTTAGATACCATTTAACTGTCACAGGGGCGCCACTGGCCAGGAGGCTATAGTATTCTACTTCAGAATATTATTCTTTGTATTCATTTGCTCCTGGTACTGGAAAGCCACAGAGAAGGAAGGAACACCGGCTCATGCACATGATTTTGATGAGGTCCTCGGCTTGATCGGCAGTGACCCGGAAAACCCCCGCGATTTGGGCGGAGAAGTTGAGTTCTGGCTGGAGGATGAAAAATACATGCTTACAAAGAGCTGCCTTATCTTCGTTCCCAAGGGACTGAGGCATTGTCCGTTAAGAGTAGTCAAAGCTGACAGGCCGATACTCTTTCTTGCGTTTTCAGTGACTGGCAAGTATGTGAAAGAAGGTGTCGTCCAGGTATCAGATTAGAATAATACAGGCTTTTCCATCATAATCTCTCTAAGGATTAATATGTAGCCAGTAGCTCGATTTAGCCTTAT
Source organism: uncultured Dehalococcoidaceae bacterium (assembly GCA_964395955.1). Lineage (GTDB taxonomy): Bacteria > Chloroflexota > Dehalococcoidia > Dehalococcoidales > RBG-16-60-22 > CAYVPT01. The sequence goes on along the minus strand of CAYNDI010000002.1, from coordinate 29,736 downwards.
CCCGATTTTTAAGCTACTGTCAATGGGGAGCTAATATAGAAAGTTGTGGAAATTGATGACGAGGGGATAAGGGAAAGCGCATCCTTCCTGAGGTGGCCCCATCATTAGGACAGGATAGGGGTAATATTAAGATTGGGTCCTGCTATCCTCAAGGGGCCTGCTGTAAAGGATTCTACCATACATCCATGGGTAGCTTCTACCCGGATTGAGGTAAATACATCGGCCGGTCTTCGTAGACGTCCC
>CAYNDI010000002.1:0-29483 GCA_964395955.1 uncultured Dehalococcoidaceae bacterium | reverse complement strand
CGAAGGGGAAAAGCTATTAGTTCTACCTCTTATCAAGAATGGTAGGCCGTGCAGGTCTCGAACCTGCGAAACCCTGATTAAAAGATACAAGCGTATTGTCCCACATGGTGAAAATACATAAAGCGTAGTAACTTATTGTATCCAATTTAGCTTCAGGTGGTGCTTTTTAGTACCACCTTGTTTTTTATGATGGTGAAAAGTTCGTTAGCAAAAATGTTAGCAAATAAAAATGCGCAAGTTGAGTTAGTGCATTTGACGCTTTTGCTTGACTACACAACCTGACCCCCCTATGATAAGCTAAGATAAATCAAGCGGAATTTCTTCATAGGAGGTGCATGCCATGGAAGGCCCCGTGGAGCGTATTGAGCGTATTGAGTACTACTATACTGTGGTTCCCAATAGGGTTGGAGCGGGTGCTAAGGTTTTCAGTAAGCTCAAGGCACAACATGTCAATCTGCTTGCTTTCAATGGTTTCCCATTGAACGCGCAGCGTACTCAGCTCGACCTCGTGCCGTCTAGCGGAGTTGCCCTCGTTGCGGCGGCACAAAAAGCAGGGATCAAGCTGGTGGGGCCAAAGGTTGCTTTCCTGATCTCGGAGTGGGAGCACTTAGGTGCCGTCGCTGACATACTTAGCAAGCTAGAACAAGCTGGGGTCAACGTCACAGCCATGCAAGCTATCGAAACCGGCGACTGGCGTTATGGAGCCATCCTCTGGGTTAAGCCACGCAATATCGGCAAAGCTGCCCAAGCATTGGGTATCTCTTAAGACATGTTACCCTGCGTTTCAGATAGTGGCACCCGTGATGAGAGGCGGTAGACTGACAGATACAAGCGTATAGTCATAAAGAGATGGGTAAGCCCTAGTACCTTTTGATAAGCTATTTTAACTTCAATTATTAAGTTTTGGTAGGCCGTGCAGGTCTCGAACCTGTGACACCCTGATTAACAGTCAGGCGGGTAGTATAACACGTCTATACATGCAGAGCTTGAGTAGTCTCAAAGCCTTATGTTATTATTCATGGAACATATAATTGAAAGCCTGGCATACATGGAGGAGGTATGCCCTTATTCGGTTAAGCAGCTTTCTTAAAGGGAGGGTGACAATGAAAAGCGACTTTTACGTCAATTATGAAAACACCCCCTTTCTAGAAACAGGCAAAATCAAATCTGAGGCACTCTCCCGCCGTTTAAACTGGCGCTGTGAAATCCTGCTAACCCGCAACCAAGTAGATATAAAGGGTAAAAGAGTCCTTGACCTGGCCAGCCATGACGGGATGTTTTCGTACGCATGTCTGAAACTGGGCGCCAGCCAGGTAACCGGCGTTGAGGGCAGGGAAAATCTGGTTAAATCCGCTATTGATAATCTGGCCGCCCTGGGCTATGCAAAAGAGCGGTTCACTTTTATCCAGGATGACGTTTTTGACTACCTGGAAGGAGTGAAGCCGCAGGAATTTGATACTATTCTTTGCTTTGGTATTTTTTACCACACCATAAGACAGGCGGAGCTATTACGAGAGATACAACGTATTCGCCCAGGCCATTTTATCCTGGATACCTTCGTCCAGAGAGGCATGTTCGTTAATCCTTTTTTCGTTCACCCGTCCAAACTGCTCAAGGTAATAGGCAGGCTTAGATTAAGACACCTTTTTCACATGCCAAAAACTATGGGGGACGCCCAAAAGGCGTTAAGCTACGAGCCGGTAAGTCCGGTAAGTATTGCCCGGGGAAGTCCCTGCCTGGTACTCAAACCGGAGAGTCATGTGAAGGAATGGTCAACGACTGACCCGGCAGACCTCGGCGCCTGGCCGACACAGGCTTTCCTGGAGCTGATATTCAAAAGCCATGGTTTTAGCCTGAAGCGCCTTATATGGGATAAGAAGGATATCAGGGATTGGACTTCTCTTCAGGACTACAAGTCCGGCTATAGAGCCTCTTACACTGCCCGGCCGCTTGATTAGTTGCACAGGTTCATATTCATTAGTCGTATATGTTATAATATTCCGTTATTTTGTCGTGTCTGGCAAAAGGTTAATTATTTCATAGGGGACAGGCGGGAAGATGTCATTTATTTCTGATGTATTAATATACTCGCGGCTTGCCTTCAGCCTGCGCGGTTTCCTCAGCAGCACTGTCAACGTGGAAGAAAGCAAGCAAATCATTACCACCGGCTTGCGCAATCGGGAGCAGAACTTTCTCAAGCTAGTTCAAAAAGGCATCTACCAGAACCTCGATAGCCCCTATATAAAGCTGCTCCAGATGGCCGGCTGTGAGTTTGGCGATATGGAATCGCTAGTAAACAAAGAGGGCATTGAGGCCACTTTAAAAAAGCTGCTGGCTGAGGGGGTCTATCTGGACTGGGAAGAGTTCAAGGGGAAGAAAGAGGTGGTTAGGGGTGGCTGCCATTTCCAGTTCAAAGAAACTGACTTTGATAACCCCTTTCTGGCCAGGAGCCTTGAAAACAGCAGCAGCGGCAGCCGCAGCCCCGGAACCAGGATAATGATGAACTTTGACCGTTATGCTTATCAAGCTGCCCACAACGCGGTTGCCTTTGCCGCTCATGGTATCTGGGGCCGCCCGATTCTAATCTGGATGCCAACCTTACCTTCGGGTGCCGGGCTGGCGGCGACATTCTGGTTGGCCAAGACGGGTAATATGCCCGTAAAGTGGTTTTCGCCGGTGGAGTCTAAGACGATTAAGCCCGCCCTAGCCAAGCGTTTGGCCACATACTACGCCGTTTACGCCAGCCGGCTCTTCGGAGCCGCCTTTCCTAAACCCGAATACATAAGCTTTGAACAGACCCACAAAGTGGCTGATTGCCTGGCGGAAGTACTAAAGAAGGGGCAGGGCTGCGTTCTGTGGACTTTCGCCAATTCCGCAGTCAGGGTCAGCCAGGCAGCCCGGGAAAGGCAGTTAGACCTATCCGATGTCACCTTCATAGTAGGCGGCGAACCCCTTACCGCGGCAAAGGCTAAAGAAATCAAGGCGACCGGGGCCAACGCGGCAAGCGTGTACGTAGTGGTAGAGGTAGGCCTTATTGGTTTTGGCTGTGCCGGTAAGATAGTGGCCTCCGATGATGTTCACCACTGCAAGGATTTAAACGCCGTAATCCAGCACCGGCGGGAAACGCCCTTTGGTGGCGCCTCGGTCGATGCCTTTCTCTTCACCTCTCTAAAGTCCACAGCGCCCAAGATACTGCTCAATGTGGAAAGCGGTGACTACGGGGCGATGGAGACCAGGCATTGCGGCTGTGGGCTTGAAGAGCTGGGGCTGACCGACCACATCTACAATATACGGAGTGTTGATAAGCTCACCGGTGAAGGCATGACCTTTATCGGTACCGATATACTAAGGATTATCGAGGAGGTGCTACCGGCTAAATTCGGCGGTGCCTCCGCCGACTACCAGATGGTAGAGGACGAGGATGAGAGGGGGCATACCCGGCTTAATATATTAGCTAGCCCCGAGGTAGGCGAGATAGACGAGGGTAAGCTTGTCAAAACTATCATCGCCGAGCTGAGTAAGGGGAATGACACGCAGCGGATGATGGCCGAGATGTGGTCCCAGGCGGAGATACTGCGGGTGAAACGCCAGCGACCCTTCGTCACGGCTGCGGGCAAGCTGCTGCCGCTGCACATCCAGAAGGTAAAGACTAAAGAATAAAGGAGAAAACATAAATGCTTATTAAGCGATGTGTATTACCAGCAGTATGTATGGTACTGGCGTTGGCTGTCCTGCTGACGGCCTGCCCCACATCGGCTCCAACCACGCCATCGGGAGATAGACCTCAGGACGTAGAACTGACCATCTTGGGGTTTATTGTCGGGACTACTTTCCAATTCAGAGCCGATGCTATTGCCGAAGCGATAAGGCTGGAGTATACAGACTGGACAGTAACCTCGATAGCCCCCGGGAGCGAGGCGCAACTGGTCAGCAAGCGTATTGCCGGCGAGGCTGATTTCTTCCTTACCCCTTATGTGCGCCAGCTGGAAGTCGAAGTCCAGGCGCCACTGCACCCGGAAATAGACTACGAGCAGGCAACCGCCTATAATATCGTGGTGCCGACCGCCTCCCAGTATATTCACTTCTTCGCCCTGGGTAAAACCGGGCTTAATTCTATCAGGGACATCGTTGATTGGAAGTACCCGTTCACAGTAGGTGTTGGCCCGGGCGGTTCCAAATTGCAGTTTGAGAAGATTTTAGAATACTATGGGGCAACTATGGCTGAGGCGGAGAGCTGGGGGGCTAAAGAGGAAATCGTGGTAGTGACCGCACCAGATGGAGTTGAGGCCCTGCAGTCAGGGAGGATTGATACTGGTATTTCCTGGTCAGGACTGCCGTGTCCAGCATTCATGGGAGTAACCTTTGACCTGAAGCTGCTACCCATAGATGACCCGGGGCTGGTAGAGACGCTCAAAGCAATGGGCTACTATGAAACCGTTATACCGGCCGGGACTTATCCTTTTCTCACCGAGGATTTACCCACTGTAGCTTCAACATCACATCTAGCAGTTAGACCTGATATGCCTGAAGATATAGTCTACTACGTGCTTAAGGCGGTGTTTAATCAAAAGGATCTTCTGATTGCCGCCCAGACCGACTTTGAGGACCAGCTAACACCTGAGGCCGTAGCGGCGTCGGTAGCTATAAGCCAGGTAACCGGGATACCGTTCCATCCCGGCGCCCTCAAGTTCTACCGGGAGATGGGGTGGATAGAGTAATAAAACCAATAAAATGGAGAAAACGCACGGGGTAATTCCATGCTGGGCATAATAGACGGCATCTTCCGGCCTACGGTCAGGAGAAAACTTCCGTCGGGTATTGCCCAGCGGCTTATATCTATTTTTGCCGTCGGCACCGCTTTATACCATATAATCTCTCTGGCGATATGGCACGCCCCGATAGATTTCCACTCCATTACGCACCTCTTCACCATACTGATATTAACCTTCTGCGTTTTCTCCTATTCCACCAGAGAGTCAAACAAACTGCCGGTTATCGATATCATCCTGGCTCTGGCCTCCCTGGCGCTGGGCGTATACTTCCTGCTAAACCTGGATACCCTGATGGAACGCGCCCTGGTGATTGACCCCCTGTCCGGTATAGAGATAGGGGCGGCCGTTCTGCTCCTGCTGCTCCTCTTTGAGGCCGCCAGAAGAGCCATTGGGCTGCCGTTTTTGATTATCATTTTTATCTTTTTCCTGGCCATGTATTTCGGCCCTTACCTGCCGGGAATATGGTCACACCCGGGGCTAAGCTTTACCGAGATTCTGGACAACACGGTATGGTCACGCCTACAGGGCATCTGGGGCATACCGATACAGATGTCGGCCACCTTTATTATCCTGTTTTTTATCTTCGGCAAGTTGATGCAATATTCTGGAATCGGAGACCTCCTCATTTCCCTGTGCCAGGCGGTGGCCGGCGGAGCCAGAGGGGGACCGGCTAAGGTAGCCGTGGTGGGGAGTGCTTTTGTGGGCAGCGTTACCGGAGGGCCGGTAACCAATATGATAATGACCGGCAGCTTTACCATCCCGATGATGAAACAGACCGGTTATAAGGCACACTACGCCGGCGCCGTCGAGGCGGCGGCGTCAACCGGGGCCAGTATCGTCCCCCCCATCATGACTGGTATAGCCTTCATCATGGCCGAGCTGACCGGCACACCCTTTGTCAAGATAATGTTACTGGCCTTAATCCCCGCCTTTTTATACTATCTGTGTCTTCTTCTTCAGGTCCACTACCAGGCAATAACCCTGGGCATGACCGGGAGCGGAAAAAGGGCAGATATTAGAGAGGTGTGGCACCAGTTGAAGGAGAGAGGGCATCTACTGATACCTATCATCGTTCTGGTGGTGCTCCTGCTGGTCGGTTACTACCCGGTGACCGCCGTTAACTGGGCGATGCTGGCAGTGCCGCTGGCGGCAGCTATGAGGAAAGAGACCCGGATGGGAATAAGGCGAATTGTGACGGCTCTCGGCGAGGCCGTGCAGGACCTGGCCTGGATAGCACCGGTGTGTGCTCTGAGCGGGATAATAATAGTCGGCCTTTTCCAGACCGGGCTGGGCAGCACCTTCAGCCACGTGGTCAGCACCTCGGCGAGCGGCTCCCTGTTACTGCTGGCGGTGATGGGCGGGCTGGCCTGCATCCTGCTGGGGACAGGGGTGCCGCCGATTCCGGCTTACCTGCTGACGGTGCTGATCGTCGCCCCGATTATGGTTAAGGTAGGGATACCGCTGCTGGTGGCTCACTTCTTTTCCCTTTACTACGCTAATCTGGCCCTGATAACCCCACCCGTAGCGATAGGTGCCTTGGTCGCCGCCGGTATTGCCGGTGCCAGTTTCTGGCGTATCGGCTTCACCGCCGTCCGCCTGGCCATAGTGGGTTTCATTATCCCCATCGTCTTTGTTTACCGGCCGGCTCTATTGCTGTTCGGCAGCCCCATGGAGATAGTCTGGGCTCTGGCCGCTTCTGTCATACTGGTATTCTGCCTAGCATCGGCGCTTGAGGGGTGGATGGTTAAACGACTGAATATCTGGGCGAGGTTGTTGCTTTTGGGAGCCGGAATTGCCCTGATACCACCTAACCCGCTGGTAAATGCCGGGGCCGTTATTCTGGCCGGCTTTACCTTACTGTGGCAATTAAGAAAGCACGCTACCTAGCTAGAGAACAACCCCGGCAGGAATCCAGCTTATCAAATTTCTTTTTTAGCAACAACCGCCTGATTTTATTGGCCCTTTCGGAGTTCCAGATTTCTTTTAAGGACTGCGTGGCCACGTTGCCCAGCACGGTGGCCCTGTTCCAGACCTCGCTGCATATCAGAACATCCCCGTTAAAAAGAATGCTCATCTCATAGAAGGGCATGTGGCAGCCCACCACGCGCCTTGCCCGATTCATCAAGCGCCGCCAGACTCTCCCCTGACCGGAGCCATCATAACAGCCGGCCCCGGGACTGACCTTTTCGTAGCTGCCCAGCGAGCCTGCCCTGTTTGTTACCCCCGCCACCCGGGTCTTAACCCCCTGCCCTTTCCAGTACTTAATTGCCTCATATGGTTCCATACGTATCTTGGATCCCTTTATCTTCAGACTGTAGTGCCAGTCCCTCTATCTCTGGAAAATAAGAAGGGCGGTCATCACGCAGTCTATCCTGCCAACAGTAAATAAGCCAGATCATTCCGCGCAAAGGAGGTGCTTTCCTAGTTGAACTACATTCCCCTGGAGACTTAGTCTAATCTAGCAGAAAAAAAGCCGGGGGCGCAAGTCTAGACCGCCCAGCTAAATATCGCCCACACTCATCCAGCGCAGCAAAGAAACTAGCAACCAAAATGTCCCTATTATATAACTCGGGGAACTTCCCTTCCATTTCCCCTAACCTCCATAAGTATATCTGGGGGTATTGTATCTTGAAAATTAACTAAACGAAAAAGATACCCTAAAAAACCCTTGACAGCAGGGTAGGTGGATGATATAGTATCGTCGATTACGATGTTCTACGGTGATTACATGTCGCTCCCGTTAGCCTCTTTGGATATGCAAGTTTTTTACTTCAAATAAAAAAAATTGAAGGAGGAGCACAAATGAAAAACCTCAAGTCAAGACTGGTAGTTTTCCTTATGTTGGGGGCAATGTTAGCGGCTACACTGCTGGCAGGTGCCTGCCCATCACCATCAGAAACCACGGCACCACCAACAACAAAAACAACAGCGCCACCAACAACAACGGCGCCGCCGCCAGAGCCTATAAAACTAACCTATGCTTCAATTCTGGCTGAGACCACTTTCTACGAAGTGGCGACTTTGAACTGGATAGACAAGATAGAAAAGGAAACCAATGGCCTCGTTCAAATCGAGCCATACTTCGGAGGAACCCTAATCACTGCTAAGGAAGGCTATGCCCAGCTCGCTGCCGGCCAGGTTGATATCGCCCATTGTAGCTGGACGTACGGCTCCGGTTTTGACCTCTTGAAGAAGATGGGGGGGTTTATGTATGGGGTCAAGACTACCGAACAACAACACCTGATCGATGAAGCACTCAGGGCAAAATACCCGGAGATTGAGCAGGATTTCACTGATGTGAAGATTATGGCCCGATGCGGAGGAAATGTCTGGTACGCCTTCACCGCCGGTAAAGCGGTCCGCACACTGGACGACTTCAGGGGTTTGACCCTGAAAACTCAGCCGGCTCAGACAAGTCTGCTTCAATCACTGGGAGGCGAGCCAATAAATCCGCCCTCAGGCGAGATCTATGTTGATATACAAAAGGGGATACTGGACGGCCTTATTCTGGACTGGTCCATTGTCAACTCATATAACCTTCACGAGGTGCTCGACTACTACACTGCTTTGAACCTCGGTACTAGGGTAGCTCCCTGGAAATTTATGAACCTGGACACCTGGAACAGTCTACCGCCCGATATCCAGAAGGTTTTTGACGACAATGTGATATGGTATGGCGAAGAGATTGACCGGCAAGCAGTGGCGATAGCCGACGAGGGGGAGCAGAAAGGCATAGCTGCCGGCATGGAGGGTATTGAGCTTAGCGCGGCGGACCTGGCTGAGTTTTACGAGCTTTGTAAAGCTGCCTGCATGGCAGACGTGGCCGCGCTTGACGCTATGGGACTCCCCGGCACCGGCGTTTTCAATGATATACGTGCTATAGCGGACAAATTCGAATAGGGTAAAACCAGCGTTATGGAGAACACGCGGTCTTCTCCATAACGACCCGGTAATTACCCTGACTAGTAACTTAAGAATGGGCTTCACTACAACCCCCCTCCGCTGTTCCCAGCGGAGGGGGGTGCAAATAACTAGTTAGTTACTAAGGGGTAAAATGGACCATTTTACCAGACTTGTCCACCGCACAGGTAGGACAGTTGCGATCATAGGGGGCGGGCTACTGGTGGGGTTAATGCTCCTCACCGTGGCCAATATCATCTACCGCTTTTTCGGTGGAGTTATTATCGGTTCCTTCGAGCTAATTGAGCTGACAATCGTCCCCATCGCTGGTTTCTCTTTAGTTTATGCCGGGATGTGGCACACTCATGTAACGGTAAAGATTTTGGTTGTTCGATTCCCCGAGCGAATACAGGGACTGATGAAAAGTTTTGCTGCGCTCCTTGGCATCGGAATCTGGGGACTGATGGCCTGGAATACTGCTGAGTTCTTCCTAGGAAAGAGGTTCTTTGACGAAACTGAGCTGCTCGGAGTGCTTCTTTGGCCATTTAGATATGCCTGGGTGCTAGGTTTGTTCATTTTTACTTTGGTGATTTTAATCGACTTTTACCGGGGATTGTATCGCGGGGCAAATAAATGAGCCCGATTACTGTAGGTCTTATCGGCTTTGCTTTTCTATTTGGCCTTCTAACTCTCGGCGTGCCCGTCGCCGTCTGCATGGCTATCGTCGGACTTGGCGGGTTATGGTATTTTGTAGGGCCACATGCGTCCCTAGTGACAATTGTAGTTACCCCCCTCGAGACGGTATCCAGTTATGCCCTCGCCGTACTTCCCCTTTTTCTACTAATGGCCCATATTTGCTTCGCCTCTGGATTAAGTAGAGATATTTTTGACCTTGCCCGCAAGTGGCTGGGGCATCAGCGCGGCGGTGTTGCTATGGCTACCGTAGCCGGATGTGCCGGTTTTGCCGCAATCAGCGCCTCCAGTATGGCCACGGCAAGCACTATGGGCCTAGCAGCCATCCCAGAGATGAAGCGGCTTAAGTATGATCCAGCATTGGCTACTGGCGCCGTCGCCGCCGGAGGTACCATAGGCATACTTATCCCCCCCAGTGGCGCGCTTATTATCTACGGGATAATAACGGAAACGTCCATAGGTAGACTTTTCATAGCCGGCATGATTCCAGGAATACTCGAGGCCGTCTTTTATATGATCACCATATATATCCTCTGTCTGTGGAAGCCCAGCCTTGGTCCCCCAGGACCTAGCTTCAGTCTCAGGGAAAAGATGGCCGCTTTTGGCAGCTGCGGCGAGGTAGTAGGGCTAATTATCCTCGTCCTTGGGGGACTACTGGTTGGCTGGTTTACCCCTACCGAAGCCGGGGCAGTAGGTGCTTTCGGGGCTATCCTTTTCTCACTAATCAGAAGGCGGCTAAGTTGGAAAAAATTCGCGGACGCCATTCTCGAGACAATGAAAACCACGGGCTTGATATACGCTATCCTGATTGGCGCCAATATTCTCACCGGCTTCATAGCACTGAGCACCATTCCAACTCAGCTCTCAAACGCAGTAGGTGCACTGCCTCTGCCACCTTTAGCCATCATGGGAGTTATGATTTTAGTATACCTTTTCCTTGGCTGTTTTATTGATGTGATGGCCATGATTCTGCTCACAATACCCATATTTTTCCCCTTGGCTTTGAGCCTGGGCTTTGACCCAATATGGTTTGGTATAATAATAGTGAGAGTGATGGAGATGGCGCTGATTACACCGCCCGTGGGTATGAATGTATATATCATCGCCGGGGTGGCTCCAGATGTGCCCATGCAAACCATATTCAAGGGCATAATCCCATTCCTTATAGCTGACGTATTCCATGTAGCTCTCCTGTTGTTTGTTCCTGCAATTGTCCTGTTTTTACCCAGCCTCATGATGGGGTAGAAAGTGATTGAGATACGCTTGGTTGTTAGCAGGTTTTCTACGTTAGCAATGAGAAGGGCTTTCCCCGTATAACCGCGGCAAGGGGATTAGAGTGACAAGGCGTTTTTAGGGAGTCAAAAATAAAGAACGAAGGAGAAACACAATGGCTAAAGACAAGGTCGTTCTCTTCGAGAAGAAAGGCCCTATTGCGTATATTACCTTGAACAGACCTGAAAAAATCAATGCAATGAATGGCGAGATGTACGATCTACTTGCTGAGGTGGTGAAGGAATACACAGCTGATGATGATTTGCGGTGTGCTATTATAAGCGGGGCTGGTGGCAACTTCTCTTCAGGTGGAGACCTAAAATTTTTCCAAGAAACTCGTAGGGTCGCAGGGCGATATGAGCTCTATGATTTCCCGGCCTATAAAGCACTAGACCACTGTCCAAAACCAGTGATTGCTGCTGTTGATGGCTACTGCCTTGCTTCAGGGTTCAATTGTGCGGTATTCAAGTGCGACATACGTATCGCCTCAGAACGGGCAGTATTTGGTATGCCTGCGGTTAAGCGGGCCTTACCTGGTGGTGATTCCTATCCTATGCCCTTTACCTGGCATATGACTCTGGGCAATGCTCTCTACATGATTCTCACTGGGAAGATGCTAAGCGCTGAAGAAGCGCTGCGTATGGGCATAGTGAGCGAAGTGGTGCCACATGAAAATCTCATGGACCGTGCTACTGAACTAGCGACAATAGTGTGTGAATGCAGCACTGTGCATATACGTGCCCAGAAGCAATTCTTATACCGTCTCATGGAATCACCTGGATCGTTTTGCCTTCGCCTCCAGGAGATGATTTTAGGCCCTCTTTCTGATACAGAGGATTCTATTGAGGGGAAAAAGGCCTTTATAGAGAAGCGCCGGCCATTATATAAAAATAGCTAGCCCCCAGAAAATTGGTAACGGTCATACAAGGAGGGATAAGATGCGCTTTGAGACGATAATTTATCAACAGGAAGAGGGAATAGCCACAATAACATTGAATCGTCCAGATAAGCTGAATGCGTGGAATGATCAAATGTGCCAGGAGGTAGAAGCAGCGATCGAGGGCGTGTCAGGGGATAATAGAATTAAAGTCCTGATTATTACCGGGGCGGGCAAGGGCTTTTCTTCGGGCGCAGACGTTAGCGTTCTGAAGGATAATGTCCAGGAAACTTCCATTTTCGAGGGGCGTATGGGAGAGGCGCTTCGAAAAAGAGTTATTATCAATCATCTACCAGTGAAATTACGGGACCTGAATATACCAGTCATTGCAGCGGTAAATGGTGTGACAGCAGGAGTTGGCTTTTCTATTGCTTTGGCTTGCGACATAAGGATTGCTGCAGAGGATGCAAGATTCACTATGGTATTTGTAAAGAGAGGCTTAGTCCCTGATGCTGGGGCAACTTATAATCTGCCGAAGATCGTGGGAATATCTAAGGCGTGTGAGCTAGCATTCACTGGTGATTTTGTTGATGCAAAGGAAGCGGAGAGGATAGGCTTGGTCAGCAAAGTTGTACCTCGTGACGACCTGATGAAGGTAACGAAGGAGCTGGCAAATAGGATAGCTCAAAATCCTCCCTTAACAGTTACGCAGGTCAAGTATCTTATACACAAAGGAGCCATTGAGACTAGTTTGCCATTTCACATCCAAGCAGAAACTTGCGTACAAGCTCTAATGATGCAAACAGAGGATTTCAAAGAAGGAGTGCAAGCTTTCCTAGAAAAGCGACGGCCTCTTTTTAGGGGTAAGTAACGAACTCAGTCTTGCTTTTAGCTATCTTGTCTAGAACTCGTCCCAGTCAGTCCTTTGATACTGTATACTGCAGCGTCCTTAGCACCGAGAATTGTTATTAGAAAGCTTTAGAATAACGAGTAAATTTTGGTGTAGAGATGCTGTCAAGGAAAAAACTTGGGGACATGGAGGTTGTTACAATGAAAAAAGAGGGTACGGCCAACGGTCTTTTAGAACCATACCGCATACTGGACCTAAGCGACGACAAGGCGTTCTTATGTGGCAAAATTCTGGGTGATTTAGGAGCTGATGTAATAAAGATCGAGAGGCCGGGGGGAGACGAGGCTCGAAATATAAGTCCCTTTTATGATGATATCCCTGATCCTGAGAAAAGTCTCTATTGGTTTACCTATAACACGAGTAAGAGGGGCATTACTCTGGATATCAAAACCGATCAGGGACAAGATATTTTCAAGAGGCTAGTGAATTCTGCTGATTGTGTGATCGAGTCCTTTCCATTAAGATACCTGGACAATCTGGGTCTTGGTTGGTCTGAGTTGAGCAGGATAAACCCGCGGCTCATTATGACGTCAGTCACGCCCTTTGGGCAGACCGGGCCTTATAAGGACTATAAGATATGCGATCTCACCGCGCAAGCTTTAAGTGGATTAATGTATACGACCGGTTACCGAAATGGTACTTGTCTCCAGTTTGCTAACGCTGAAACCCGTCAGGCTTACCTTCAGGCTGGTCTGCACGCTGCTGTAGGTACCATGCTGGCATTGCACCAAAGAGTGATGACCGGAATAGGGCAACAGGTTGACGTTTCTATTGCGGAGTCCATGGTCACCGGTACCGATGGGATAGAGTTTGTCTTAGAATGGGAACTGGGAAAACGACTTACTACAAGGGACGGCGATAAAATTGAGCGGGGTGGTATTACCTACTCGAATATTTTTGCGTGCAAGGACGGCTATGTATCCAGTAGGGTATTTGTAGGCGGTCAGGGACACCTATTCGAGGCATTAGTAAAATGGATGGATAGTGTTGGAATGGCAGAGGATCTGAAGGATGTTGAATGGAGGAAAGTCGATAGGGAGGAACTTACGCAAGAAAGAGTCAATCACTGGGAAGAGGTACTCTCTAGGTTTTTCTTAACTCGCAGTAAGAAAGAAGTACAGGAAGAGGCAGCAAAAAGGGGCATCGTAGCCTTTCCGGTTAACGAACCGAAAGACCTTTTAGATGATCCTCAGCTTGTCGCGAGAGAGTTCTTTGTCAAGGTGAAACACCCGGAGCTTGGGAGCGACCTTATTTATCCCGGTGCCCCCTATAAATCGACCTTATTACCCCCTAGAATAAAGTGCCGGGCGCCGCTAATTGGTGAACATAACGACGAAATTTACCAAGAAATCGGAGTCTCTAAAGAGGAGCTTCTTGAACTAAAGGAAAGTGGAGTAATTTAATCTTTAATAATGGTGGTGAAATATGCAAAAGGGGCAAGTCCTTCAAGGAATAAAAATTGTCGATCTGGGCTGGATATTTGCTGGTCCATTAATAACAAAGGTGCTGGGTGGTTTTGGAGCAGAGGTAATCAAGATAGAATCCCCTGAACGTCCTGACAACATGAGACTATGGGGACCCTATGCCGGTGGGAAGCCAGGTATAAATCGTAGCGGCGCTTTTACAATGTGTAACTCGAGCAAGTACAGTATGGCACTGAATCTCAATAACTCCGATGGTATTAAGATCCTCAAGCGACTCCTGTCTTGGGCGGATATATTATCAGAAAACTTCACCCCCGGCAAGATGAGCAAGTGGGGCTTGGACTACGAAGCTGTTAAAAAAATAAACCCGGGTATTATTATGGTGAGTTCGTCAATCCAGGGCCAGACTGGCCCATATAACAAGCAGCCAGGCTACGGGACCTTTTTTCAAGCCGCAGCCGGCCTTCTGCAGATGCATGGCAGGCCAAATGAAATGCCCGTACAACCGGTTGTTGCCTATCCCGACTATATTTCACCAGCGTATGCATTAGTTGCTATATTGGCAGCCCTTGACTATCGGCGTCGGACAGGCAAGGGGCAATATATTGACGTTCCCCAGATTGAAACATGTAGCCAATTTATGGCTCCGGTGATCTTAGACTACGTGGCGAATGGACGGACACAGTTTGGCATGAGTAACAGGGCGACTTACGCAGCCCCCCACGGCGTTTACCGATGTAAGGGTGACGACAGATGGTGTGCCATCGCTGTATTCACCAATGAGGAGTGGCAGGCCCTGTGCTCGGCGATAGGCAACCCGATGTTGGCAAAAGACCCGAGGTTCGCTACCTTCGAAGATAGAAAGAAGAATGAAGATGAGCTTGATGAACTTATAGAGCAGTGGACAGTCCAACGTACACCGCATGAGGTCATGACATTGCTTCAGGGTGTTGGGGTAACAGCCGGCGTTGTGCAAACCGGTCAAGACCTGTCCCAAGACCCAAACCTGAGAGAGCGCGGCTTCTTCCAGACATTGAACCACCCTGAAATGGGTAAGTGTACATATGTCAGTTCACCTTTCAAGTTATCGGCAGGAGCGTGCGAGATGAGACCGGCTCCACTTTTGGGGGAGCATACGGAGTACGTCTGTAAAAAGATCCTGGGGATGTCCGACGAGGAGTTCGTCAAGTCGCTGAATGCAGGCGTATTAGCTTAAGTCCAAGAATGGCAGACCATGTACATTTGAGGTGCAAATATGCGTATGGAAATGAGAAGAGAACCAGACAATAGCGAAAAATTGGTCATGACTGTTTGTAACAGCCATTGTGGTGGTACATGTCCACTTAAACTTCATATCAAAGAGGGAGTTTATACCCCCAATAGCCAGGGGGGACATTATGTTTCGAGGTTTTTACGGAGCCTGATACCGGCTGCGACGAAGCCAATCAGTAGACCTATGTAGTAGAGGATGGCTACGGTGTGGTTTTTGAGTTACTCTCAAGTAACAGAAGATTTCATTTAACGGAGAGGGCAAGATGGAACGATTAAGAGAAAAGGTAAGCATCGTGACCGGTGCTGGATCTGGGATAGGAAGAGGGATTTCGTTACTCTTTGCTAAGGAAGGATCCAAGGTAGTCGTGGCTGATATAGTTCCAGAAGGCGGTCAAGAGACGGTTAAAATGATTGAGGCTATGGGTGGAGAAGCAGTGTTTATGGAAACTGATGTATCTAAAGCTGCAGAAGTAGCGCAGATGGTTAAGCTTGCCGTTGACAAATATGGCAAACTCAGCATCCTGTGTAATAATGCCGCACTTATTCGGGTTGAACCTCCTCTGTTTACCGATTTGCCGGAAGAAGATTGGAGCCGTATCATTGATGTTAACCTGAAGGGGGTTTTTCTCTGTTGCAAGTACGCCGTTCCAGAAATGATAAAGGGTGGTGGCGGCGCTATTGTCAATATCTCATCTATTGCCGGTCTTATCAAGTCACCAAATTTTTCCTATGCTGCTTCTAAGGGAGGAGTGATTTCACTTACCAGATCACTCGCCCTGCAGCTTGCTGATTACAACATTCGTGCCAATGTTATCTGCCCGGGTTCTATTGATACCCCGGGGGTAGCTGCTGTTCGTAAAAGGGGGCATTACAAGTATGACCTAGCGGCTCGCCTCATCCAAAAAAAAGGCACACCCGAGGACATTGCTTATGCTGCAGTTTACCTGGCCTCTGAGGAAGCTTCCTATGTTACCGGAAGCGTATTTGCTATTGATGGTGGTACGTTGCGGGGTTAGAGGAAACTTACTCCCTCCTCTACTATCTTCGGCTGAGGAAAGGACTGGGCATCATTAGAACCGGGAGACAAAGTTGAGACTAAAACTACGGCTCTTCAGAGTGAAAAGGCCTGGTAGGGAGGTAAAATAATAGCTTATTTGGTTACCGGGGGAACAGGGTTTATTGGTGGAGCGCTGGGCCATAATCCAGCTATAGCCCTATATCTGAGTGAGACTTACTATCAAGGGAGGTTTCTTAAGAAGCCCTAGATTTGAGACTAGTGCCGAGGGGTAAGCGGCTAAGTGAGGTCAAGCATAGGTGCTACGACCTAGTATAGCTCTAGCCTGAAAAACACGCCTTTCGGGACAACCTTCGGCAATATATGGAGCCTTTGGTTTTTAGACACTCCAGCTTGCACGTGTAGGTTTGTATTTTTTCTTGAGTGGGCTCTAATAACGCTGCCTATTCTGAGGGTGGGTAGGGTAATTTAAACTTTACCCCCAGTTCTTTCATTGCCTCAGCCCGCAGCCTAAATAAATATGAACGCAGTTGTTGCTGTTCTTCCTCCGATAGGCATGATAATATCCTTGGGATGGATACCAGGTTCTTTGATTGATTACAGATTTCACGTCCCTTTTCTGTTATGCTTACTCTTACCAATTTCTTACTGCTTGGGTCCTTGGCCCTGCTGACCAGTCCCTGCCGTTCCATCCTGGTCACGAGCTCCGACACAGTGTGAGGCTCCCTGAAAAGCCACCGTGATATTTCGGCAGGTGTTGCCGTCCTGTCAGTCATAGCCTCGACAGCACGGATAAGACCACTCTTTTTGGCAGAGATACCATACGGTTTCAACTCCCTCTGTCTGACATTCAGCAGTGCCCTTCTTGTCTGGGCCAGCAATGCCCATAACTGGTACTTTGGGTCACTAGACGTAAAAGGTTGCATACTCTGTACACCTCCTTAATTAGGCAGAAATCGGGTTGGAAAACTCTACTTCTGCCAAGCACCTACAAGAATCAAGGGTCAGTTAATCTTACAAAACTGATTTTACTACAATAAATGACGGAAGACAAACTGGAAACCGACAAGGTCAATTGACTATGGCTGTAATTTTCATCTATTGACCGATGTTGCGAAGTGTGATATAATCTGCATAGTCGCTTACGACCTAATTTCTATAGGCAAAGGCACTGGTTGAGTAGAGCTACAGCTTTTCCGGGGGGCGTGTTGGAACGGGTAATGTCCCTACTTGGCTGATACTGAACAAAAGGAGGCAATAAAGACAATGGTGGAGACAAAGAGTCGCGAAGGGATTGATGAGGAGTTGTTGCAAAGGATCGACGGGTTGCAACTTAGTGACCGGCTTGGCCAGTGGAAGAAGGCGTTGCTTGATGCTGAGCGCAATATTTGTACTGAGCGGGCCAAGCTCGCCATGGAGTCTTGGAAAGAGACAGAGGGAGAGGATATCGAAATACGCCGGGCAAAGTTGTTGAAGAAGGTTCTAGAGAGTGTTCCTATAGCTATACATGAGTTTGATATAATAGTCGGCAGAGAAACGGAGCACCTTTTCGGGGCAAGCCCGCATATTGATCTGAGCGGAGACTATGTTGGAAATCTTCATGAGAAGACTGATATAACGGTGGGGGGGCCCGTGGTTAAGGGAGCACTGTCTCAGCAGGAACGGGATGTGTTAATTGAATGCTCACGCTTCTTTGCCGGTAAGGCAGCAGCCGACAACATAGAGAAGGCGTGGCATGATGTGGTGGGCACCTGGTATGATGATTTGTTTGAAGCGAGGGGCCAGGAACCCTCTCTAAGGATAGCCATCGTCCCTGGCAAGAACAACAGACCAATGTGGGAAAAACTGCTGGCTGTGGGGCTACGAGGCATAATACAGGAGGCAGAAGGAAACATCCAGCGCTTCATTGAAACAGAGGGGGATGACACAGACCAGTTATACTTTTGGCAGGCGGTGGTCATCACCTGCCAGGCAGTGGTTAATTTGGCCCGAAGATACGCTGAACTGGCGCGCCAGATGGCTAAGGAAGAGAAGGATACTAAAAGAAGAAGTGAGCTGGAGGAAATTGCCAAGGTATGTGAGTGGGTGCCAGAGAATCCAGCGCGTACACTTCATGAGGCTGTTCAGCTTGTTGTCTTTGTTAGAACCGCCTGCAAATTGGAACATACTGGCGATACGAGTGCAATAGGTAGACTCGATCAATTCCTATGGCCATATTTTGAGAAGGATGTTAAAAACGGAAATTTAACACTGGAAAAGGCAGCAGACCTAATCGGGGGCTTAGTTGCATTCCTCGGCACTCAGACCAGGATTGAGGAGATACGGCAGTATGAGATGGCCCAAGCAAGTACACAGGTAAATCAGATAACTATTGGCGGCGTAAATCGGGATGGGGAGGATGCTACAAATGAGCTGAGCTATCTCATTCTTCAGCTAGCGGGGTTAATGGCGCTCCCCGAACCCCATTTTACTTTCCGCTGGCACCCGGGTGTCCCACACAGGTTTTTACTCAAGGCAATAGAGACAAACGTTAAGGTAAAGGGTGGCGTCCCTCAATTTGAGAGCGACCTGCACACCATCGAAGAATGGATGGAGCGCGGGGCTTCCCTGGAGGAAGCGCGGGACTGGTATGGCCTGGGTTGTTCGGTAGTTAACCTTCCCAACAAACTGGACTATACTGGTGGTGATGGCGTGGGTAGTGTGAACGTGGCGCTAATTCTGGACCTGGCGCTCCATAACGGGGTGGCGCCCATGACCGGTAAAAGAATCGGTCCGGAGACTGGCGATCCGCGTAACTTCAAAACCTTCGAAGAGTTACTTGAAGCATTTAAGAAGCAGCATCGTTTTGTTTTCAAGCGTGTTCTATGGCTAGGACTTTTAGCTCATAGGATTCAGCAACAGTACATACGCCTGCCATTCATATCGAGCATTGCCCCCGGCTGCATGGAAAAGGGGAAGGACAGCGTATGCATGGACGACCCAGAGCACCTCGTCACCTTTGTCCAAGACCGGGCGATTATAGACGCAGCCGATTCTCTTACTGCTGTCAAGAAGCTTGTCTTCGATAATAAGAAGTTTAGCATGGCTGAACTCCTGGAAACTCTCGATTCCGATTTTGCGGGTAAGAGGGGAGAGGAGATAATGCAGATGTGCCTGGACGCGCCCAAGTTCGGAAATGATATTGATGAGGCAGATTGGATGGTCCGCAACATAGGCACTTTTTCCGCAAGCGTGATCCGCGCAGAGAAGAACCCGTATGGCTTCCCCTACGGGGTTGAACGTAGTGGACTGGCGTGGCACGTTTTAGGGGGAAGGGGTGTAGGGGCTTTACCCAACGGGCGCAAAGCGGGCACGCCGCTGAACGATGGCTCTTTTTCACCCATGCACGGAATGGACAAGCGTGGTCCAACAGTTACCCTCAGGTCAATACTCAAGGCAGGGTTCAAAGAGTCATCAATGACAGTTCTGAACCAGAAGTTTCCGGGGACCATCGTGCAAAGTCCGGAGAGCCAGGAAAAGCTGGCAATGCTAACCGACACCTTTTTTAGGGGTGGTGGTCAGCACATCCAGTACAATCTGGTGGATGCCCAAACGCTACGGGATGCCAAGGAACGTCCTGAAATGTACAAGGACCTAATAGTTCGAGTTGGAGGCTTCAGTGCCTATTTCGTGCACCTCAGTCCCGAGGTTCAGGATGATGTTATCGCCCGAACCGAGCAGGGCTTCTCTTAATAAGCCCCAGCCGGGTGATCATAGAAGGGGGGGGCAGGTGATGGTTACAGTAAAGCAAAAACACGTGGATGCAATTGATGGCCTTGATGTGATTACTCAGAGAGTTGAAGCTCTGCGTAAGCAGTATTATGATAGTGAAGTCCACATCTGTGCAGAGCGGTCGCACTTGGCTACAGAATCCTGGAAGGAGACAGAAGGTCAGCCCCTTCATATAAGGCGGGCAAAGCTCTTTGCCAGGATATGTGACGAAATGCCGATAGCCATTTTCGACCACGAGCTAATCGTAGGTTCCCAAACTGCTTTCCTGCGAGGAATCGGGCTACAGTTGGACTTTAACTCACGAGTAGGCGCTGAGGTTGGAAAGGGCGAACGCAGATTAAGGGCAGAGCAAGCCAAGGGCGTAATAAGTGATAAGGACCTGAAGACAATAGTAAAGGACAGCCTTTACTGGAAGGGTAAAAGCCCTGCGGAGATAATGTCACAGGCAGTGCGGGAAGTTATGGGCTATGAATATGAACATCAAGCGCATACAAATTACGTTCCGGATGCAGATTACGCCAAGGTGATACGTCAGGGTCTCAGGGGAATAATAGCCGAGATTGACGAGGAGATAGCAGCCCTTCAATTTACATCTCCAGAGGATGGAAGGAAATATCAGTTTTTGCGTGCGGTAAAAATATGCTGTGAGGCCGAGATTCGACTAGCCAAGCGGTATGCAGAGCTGGCACGGCAGATGGCCGCCGGGGAAGCAGATAAGGAGAGAAAGAAGGAACTGGAAACCATTGCCGAGGTATGTGAGCATGTCCCTGAGAACCCGGCAAGGAACTTCCGGGAAGGTCTGCAATGTGCCAGATTTATCCACCTCGGGCTGTACCTGGAGGATGGAAATGGGGCCGGGGCTTCACTTGGGCGAATTGACCAGTACCTGTATCCACTATACAAATCGGACCTGGAACAAGGGGGGCTTGCCCGTCAACAGGCTGCGGAGTTGCTGGCCGCTTTTTGGGTGAAGATAGCAACGACAGAGCGGATGCCGCCTGTTGGCGAAGGGTATGTGCAATCCAGGGCTATTCTGGGAGGGGTAGATAGGGATGGCAATGATGCCAGTAATGAGCTGACCCATTTAATACTTCATGTAGCCGGGCAGACGAAGCTAGATGTACCGATGTACCTGAGGTGGCATTCTGGAGCAAGCCGTGAGCTGATGTTAAAGGCAGTATGGACAAATAAACAGACAGGGTCAGAGCCAGCTTTCCATAATGATGAGCACAGTATACCGGGGCTGGTGGCTGACGGCGCCTCACTGGAAGACGCACGAAATTATATGCTCTGTGGCTGCTGTCATCCACATCCTTACGGCAGCGTTTACGGAACCGTATGTTTCATGAACGGTGGCAAGGTGCTGGAACTTGTCATGAATAACGGGTATGACCCGCAAACGGGGAAGCAGGTTGGCGTTGAAACCGGGGACCCCCGCCAATTTACCTCCGTTGACGACTGGGCGAACGCCTTTATGAAGCAGTGGGAGCATATGTACGACGTCCTAATCAAGAGTTTTAACATTGCTGAGCTCACCCAAATGGAAGTCTACAGCCAGCCCTTCGCTTCTGCCCTAACACCTGATTGCATAAAGAATGGGCTGGATGTCCACCAAGGAGGGAGCCGGTATCGTCAGTTTATAGGCGGTATAATGATTAAAGTATATTCTGATGTACCGGATGCACTGGTGGCAATAAACCAGCTGGTATACAAGGAACGTAAGATTACCGTGGACGAATTACTGGAGGCGTGCGCCAACAACTTCGAAGGGGAGAGGGGAGAGTATATTCGTAGCATACTAATTGCAGCCCCAAAGTTTGGCAATGATTCTGGTGAGCCAGAAGAAATATATCGGCTGCTAAATGACCGCACTGCTGCCATTGGCCGGTCTCGGAAAGGTTACTTTGGGTTCCCCATCAGGGATAGCAAATATGGAGGTGCAATGCACTTGATCCACGGTCGAATGGTCGGTGCTTTGCCCAATGGTCGGAAGGCGTTAATGCCGTTATCTGACGGCGGTATTTCACCTTGCGCCGGCTGCGACACCAGAGGGCCGACGGTTACTTTACGGTCTGTAGCCAGGGCTGTCGACTTTAACACCAACCGTTCGGCTATCCTGAACCAGAAAATACCCAAGACTTTGCTTAAAACAAGGGAGCAGAGAAACCTGTTTGTAGACCTCATCGAGACCTATTTTGCAGATTATAACGGCTACCAGGTTCAGTGGAACATTGAAGACAGAGAGGTATACCTGGCGGCGAAGGCCAACCCCAAAGCATACAAGGATTTGATAGTCAGGGTTGGAGGATTTAGTGCCTACTTCATCGAGCTTGACCCTGTGTTACAAGATGAAATCATAGCCAGAACAGAACAAACGTTGGGATGTTGCGCCTGATTGCCAGTCATATAGTCTAGCTGTGGCCAGGACGGTATAGAGGGCTTTTAACCGCTTGCACAAAAGGGACGCCTTGCTGAAATCTGCCAAACCAGCGATGTATAATGCAGTAGGTTGCATATGGAGAACAAGAATAGAGGCCAGGGCACAACCGGCATGGTTTATAATATACAGGCTTATTCAATTCATGATGGGCCGGGTATCAGGACCGTAGTCTTTCTAAAGGGGTGTCCCTTAAGTTGCCAGTGGTGCTGTAATCCCGAATCAATGAGTGGAAAGCCGGAGCTTGGCTTTCGCCAGACTTTATGCAACGGATGCGGGCAATGCATAGAGGTATGCCCACAAAAGGCGCTGTCACTGGAAGAGGGGACAGGTGCCTTGAAAATAGACCGTGTTCTCTGTGACAACTGTGGGATGTGTGTTCCAGCTTGCCCGCGCCAGGCACTGACAATATATGGTCAAAAGATGACAGTGAGACAGGTTGTGGATGAAGTATCGAAAGACGCCCCTTTCTACCGCAGGTCCGGCGGAGGCGTCACCATCTCTGGCGGAGAGCCATTAAAGCAACCGGAGTTCCTTTTGGGCATACTGGAGGCGTGTCGGCAGGCAGGTTTGCATACCGCAATTGAGACCAGTGGTTACTGTAGCTCCCGGACCCTTAGCAAAGTGCTGGACAAGGTAGACCTCTTCATGTTCGACCTTAAAATGATGAATGCTGAGCGGCATCTGGAGTTAACGGGTAAGAATAACCATTTGATTCTCAACAATGCTCATATGTTAGCTGAGGCGGGGTGTACCGTGCAACCACGAATGCCGCTGATTCCCGGCGTTAATGATTCTGAGGATAACTTGAGCATGTTAGCCTCTTTTCTTCACTCAATAGGTTGGTCCTCAATTGAGCTGATGCCTTATCATCAGTTCGGCAAAGGTAAATATGCAGCCCTCGGGAAACCATACAGGATGGATGATGTGCCCATTGCGAATCCAGAGGACGTCGAAAAGGCCAGCAAATCGCTGAAGAAACATGGCATCAAATGCTGGGCATCTACCTAGCGCTGTAAAGTTGGCGACTTAAGGTTACGGCTCTTGGAATAAAAAGACTCGCTGAGGAGGTGACAGGTGGGTTATCTGGTTACCGGGGGAACAGGATTTGTCGGCGCTCATGTTGTAAGGGCTTTGCTCCAAGATGCAGAGCAGGTGATAGCCTATGATATAATACCGGACCAGAATCTGCTGGAGAAACTAATGGGTAAGGAGATGTGCAATCGGGTAACGGTTGTTCGGGGTGACATTACTGACCTTGCCCATCTCATCCATACCTGCCGGGAACACAATGTTGAGACAGTAATTCACACGGCGGCTACGCTAAGCTCAGACAACCCTTACCTGACACTGCGGGTGAACTGTGAAGGAACCGTTAATGTTCTCGAAGCCGGCCGGATACTGGGCATGAAAAGGGTGGTTTTGACCAGCAGTATCTCCGTGTATGGCCCCCAGGACAAATACGAGGAAGAATTCATTAGTAACGATGCCCCCCACTATCCACATAGCCTCTATAGCGCATCCAAGTCGTTAAACGAAACATACGCGAGTCACTATTTTAGAGAGTATGGTTTGGACACTATAACCATAAGGCTCGCTCATGTATATGGCCTTGGTCGAAGCCGAGGTCTAGGTAGATTAGTTGATGATGAACTGTTCGTAAAGCCGGCACTGGGTAAGCCAGGGAAAGTCCCATACAGCGATAGCACCCATAACTACATGTATATTGAGGATGCTGCCCGGGTATTGGTCATGGCAAGCAGGGTGCGTAAGACCAAGACAAGGGCCTTTACTGCCGGTGGTGACTCTATTTCCACGGCTGAGCTGGCCGCTTATATCAGGAGCCTCATTCCCGGGGCTGACATCACCCTGTTGCCTGGGCACTTAGCCTGGGCCCATAGGTTTGACTCAACTCCTCTTAGAGAGGAAGTGGGCTTTACACCTGAGTGGACGATACAAGAGGGCGTCATGAAGTACATTGAGCAAATACGAGCTGATAATCAAGCGACAGGAAAATAGATATACAGTGCTGTTCTCAGGATTGCTACCAGTAAAACGTTGATATCAAGCTTAACCAATCTCGGTCCCGCCAATGTCAGTTCGGCAAAGGGACGCCCTAAGGAGGGCACAAGTGTTAGAAGGGCAACTCAAGAAAAGCGAGAGCGCACTTGGCTCATTCCGAGCTTTGGACCTCACCGATGAGCAGGGCTTGCTCTGTGGCAAGGTTCTAGCGAGCCTAGGGGCCGAGGTCATCAAGGTTGAGCCTCCTGGAGGAGACCAGGCCCGAAATATCCCCCCCTTTTACAAGGATATCCCTCACCCAGAGAAAAGCCTCTATTATCTTGCTTATAATGCGAACAAGAAGAGCATAACTTTGAATATCGACAACCCTGATGGTCAGGGAATCTTCAGGAAGCTCGTCAAGACTAGCGACTTTATAATTGAGTCATTCGAGCCGGGACACATGGACCAACTGGGGCTGGGTTATTCTGAGTTAAGCGGGATCAATCCGCGAATTATCATGACGTCCATCACCCCCTTTGGCCAGACAGGCCCATATCGAAACTACAAACCATCTGACCTTGTGTGCAGTGCTATGTCAGGCTTCATGTATTTAACGGGTGACCCCGACCGCGCTCCCTTGCAAATAAGTGCCCCTCAGGCATACCTAATGGGAGCAGTAGAGGGCGCAGTGGGAACAATGACGGCCCATTATTATCGAGAAAGAACCGGTGAGGGGCAGCATGTTGATGTCTCCATACGAGATGCCATGATAAAGGCCACAGTTAATGCACTGCCATGGTGGGAGCACTATGGAAAGATTATGAAGCGGGGAGGAAACTGCTGGATGCTCCGGGGTGAGAAACTGCGGGTACTCTGGCCCTGCAAGGACGGTTACGTTTCGTTCGCTTTGCACGGCGGCAGACTTGGGGCCAAACGTAACCGCAAGCTGGTGGAATGGATGGATAGCGAAGGGATGGCCAGTGACTATTTAAAGAGTTTTGACTGGGATAATCTCGATATGGGAACCGCCAGCCAGAAACTGCGCCGCGAAATGGATGAGTCGGTACTCCGGTTTTTTATGGCCCATACCAAGAAAGAGCTAAATGAGCAAGCTCTTGATAAGGGCATCATGCTTTCGCCAGTGTGCACAATGGAAGACATAGCGGTAAGCCCCCAACTTGAAGCCAGGGATTTCTGGGATGAGGTGGAACATCCAGAGCTGGGAACCACCATAACCTATCCCGGCGCTTTTACCAAGGCCTCAGAGACTCCCTGTCTTAAGACAGTCAGGGCGCCGTATATTGGGGAGCATAACGAGGAAATATATGTAGACATGCTGGGGGTTCCCCGGGATAAGCTTGCCAGTCTGAAAGAGGCGAAAATCATCTAAGGATAAAGATGTCATGCAGACAAAAGCGCTTGAGGGCGTAAAAGTTGCTGATTTTACCTGGGTTGCGGCCGGTCCGCTAACCATGAGCTACTTTGCTCAGTGTGGTGCCACCGTTGTTAAGGTAGAATCGGGCAAGACACCCGACAACCTAAGGCTTTTTCCCCCCAACAAAGACGGCACAGCGGGGGTCAACCGCAGCCTCGTGTTCTCTTCAGAGAATGCCGGTAAGTTCGGCATGACTATCAACCTGAATCATCCTAAAGGCATTGAGGTGGCCAAGAAGCTGATAGCCTGGGCTGATATCGTTGCTGAGAACTATCGTGCCGGGACGATGGAGAGGTGGGGCCTTGGCTACGAAGATTTGAAGAAGATAAACCCTTCCATAATCATGTTTCGCTGCAGTGCCCAGGGGCAGACGGGACCCGATGCTAAAATGGGGGCAACTGGGATAACATTGCAGAGTTTAAACGGGTATACCTTTCTTACCGGATGGGCAGACCGTGACCCAACACCACCCTGGGGGGCTTACACCGACCTGACCGCGCCGGCGATTGGCGCCGCCGCGCTAATAGCCGCCCTTGATTACCGTGCCAAGACCGGTAAGGGACAGTATCTTGACCTATCCCAGTATGAGGCCGGGCTACACTTCCTGGCTCCGGCTATTCTTGACTATTTCGCCAACGGGCGATGCGCTACCAGGAGCGGGAACTCGTGTCCTTATGCTGCGCCTCACGGGGTCTATCGGTGTGCCGGTGACGACCGCTGGTGCGCTATAGCTGTATTTAATGATGGAGAGTGGGAAGCGTTTTGTAAGGCTATAGGCAAACCGGAATGGCTCAATGATTCCAGATTCCATACGGTCGCTGAGAGGAAGGAGAATGAAGAGCAACTTAACCGCCTGATTGAGGAGTGGACTATTAACCACAGTGCGGAAGAGGTGATGACCTTGTTACAGGGGTATGGAATATCAGCCGGTGTCGTGGAAAACTCGGCAGACCTGTTTAACGACCCCCAGATAAAGGAGCGGGGGTTGTTCAAGCAACTGGAGCATGACGATTTAGGCCTGGTTACCCATCGCGGGGTCGGCTTCAGGCTATCCAAAACCCCCTGTGAGCCAAGTATGCCCGGACCTCGCCTGGGGCAGCACACAGAGCACGTTTGCCGGCACTTTCTGGGCATGTCAGATGAAGAGTTTGTCAGCCTCCTTAACGAGGGGGCTCTGAATTAACGAGAATAATGACAGTCTGACAAAAGGCACTGGGAAGACTACAGCCTGGTGGTTTCCAGTCAGCTTGGTGGTGTTGAGATTCAACTTAATCGGTAGTAGTGCAAGGTTTAGCAAAAGAGGTACGCTATGGATGCGATGGTCGTAAATATCCAAGGTTACTCTATTCATGATGGGCCGGGCATAAGAACGACGGTGTTCTTGAAGGGGTGTAACCTTGCCTGCCAGTGGTGTTCCAATCCAGAGTGCATTTCCCCGCACCCCGAGGTGGGGCTTATTACAGCGCTGTGTACTAAGTGTGGCCAATGTGCTGAGGTATGCCCACAGAAAGCTATTCTTTTTCAGACAGACGGGCTGCCTTTTGTAAACCGCCAACTGTGTACCGCTTGCGGTGAATGCGTCACAGTTTGCTACCCCAAGGCACTCGTCATCTATGGCAAAAAGATGTCCGTTGAGGAAGTTTTCGCCGAAGTGAGTGGAGATAGCATGTTTTACCAGGCAACCGGCGGCGGTGTGACGGTTTCAGGAGGAGAGCCACTTTTATACCCGGATTTTGTGCGCTCCCTATTTGAAGAATGCCACAAGGCGAGCATTCACACATGCCTTGAGACCGCTGGATATGCTCCGGCGTCTGCCCTGCAGAAAGTCCTCCCGGCTACTGACTATGTACTGTATGACCTGAAGTGCCTGGACTCAAACGCACATCGCCGGTTCACCGGGAAGCCTAACAAGCTGGTGCTATCAAACGCGAAGCTTGTCGTCGAAAGCGGCGTAGAGGTTCTTTTCAGGATGCCTCTGATTCCAGGCATAAATGATAGCTTGCCGAACATTAAGGAGACCGCCGCTTTCTTAAAAGGGTTAGGAAGCAGTGCTCATCGCATAGAGTTGATGCCATATCATCGCCTAGGGGAAAGCAAGTACCAAGCATTAGATATACCGTATCCTATGCATGAACTCCTTCCCGCCGAGGTATCACACGTAGAGTCAGTTAGAAAAGCTTTTGAGGAATTGGGCATACAATGCCTGGTATCGAAATGAATAAAGTGGATTCACAGTGCCATGTGCCGAAACTAATGAGAGCAGGAACAGCCTGAATAGTGAAAGCGAGGAAGCAAGATGACAAGCAAAACAGACCGGTTTGTAGCGGCTGCACGGCCTATAGAGCAGCTGGCATATCATGACTATACCAAGTTAGAGCCAGAGGACAAAACTTCACTACTGATGATGGATAGCTCCCTGGTGCCAGAGGCAGACATGACAGTCGTCGGAGGTAGAAAGGAAATAAAGCCCGGTAATTTCTGGTCGGTTCCCGAACCCCATACACACGAGGTGAGCGAGATTTACATGATACTTGGCGACCTCACTGTTGAAGTCATTCTGGACGGCGAGGGGCATGAGGTTACAGGACCGGCATGTGTGTTCGTTCCAGCCGGCATGACGCACACCATACGTATGATAAGGGGGAGCGGCTATAGTTTTGCAATATTAAGGGCCGGGAAGTACGAATAAATGGCACTTAGAGGTCAAAGGGTGGTAACATGAGAATAGATACCCCTCGGCGCGGATTCCATTTTAAAGATGGGAGGAGCAATAATGTACGATAAACAGGCTCATGAGAAGGCATATAAAGCCGCCATTAAGTCATTAGAGGTGAGGATGCCGGTTAGACTGGGGGGCAGGCCGTATGAGGCCGAAGATCCGTTTGTATTTGTAAGCGTAAGGTGTAGTGAACCGGTTGTAGAGGCACTGCAATCGCTCTGTCCGCTTAAATGGGAGCGGCTGGCAGATGTAACCATGGGTATTGGAGCCGGCTTCTCCAACATGGGCGAGGTTTGCGGCGCCGTGACAGGGGGAGTAATAGGCATTGGGCTTGATCTCAGCGCTAGATATCGGGATACCGTAGCGTTAAGGTACTACACTATAAAGTTCACCCAAAAGTTCATGCGCGACTGCATAAAGGAATTCGGAGGCGTACGCTGCAGAGATATCATCGGCGAGGATATCTCTGGTATTTTAACCCCGGGTGATAAGACTTATGCAGAATATACGAAGAAGGTTATGAAAGCTAAAGCTGAGGGTACCGAGTCCGTATGTTTGAAACTCACCCGCTGGGCTATCATGTACCCCCTTCCATCGGAACAAGAGGAGCTACATCCTCCTCTGTTGTAACAAATGCCAGGAGGAGCAAGATGACGAACAAAACAGACCGGTTTGTAGCGGCGGCACAACCTATAAAACAGCTAGTATACCATTCTATGGTTTTCGGACTTTTGCCTTCTGTCTGACAGGAGAGGCGGAAGCCTCGGATAAGATTTTCCAGGTCTAAAACTTTGCTGTTCATTTTGGCCTCCTTAAAAATCAGTTTGACATCAGTTGTAGTAATCAGGTTGATAATACCGTTGAGGCCAAATAAAAATCGGCCTCTTTTAAGGCCGATTCCAGCGTTCTTAGCTTCGATTATTAAGTTTTGGTAGGCCGTACAGGTCTCGAACCTGTGACACCCTGATTAAAAGTCAGGTGC
>CAYNDI010000001.1:0-36603 GCA_964395955.1 uncultured Dehalococcoidaceae bacterium | reverse complement strand
TCTCCCCCGACCTGGTTGCCAGCTTCCTGATGCCGGCCAGCCAGACTACCTGCCAGCAGAAATACGCGGAAAGCACGGCGATATTAACCACAAGGTAATAGGCAAAACGTCGCTGGCCAAGGGTTAAAGCTAAAATCACCAGAGTCCAGACAAGGAAGAGCGCCCAGTGTTTCTTCCCATCGCCCGGCATAAAAAGGAGAGCCACCAGGACAGCGGCAAATACCAGAGACCAATACCGGTGACCGTAACCGGACATCAACAGCATCACCATTATTACCACAATAATCATCAGAGTCCAGATAACCGGACGGAGGTAGCCCGGTGACGTGCCGTCTTTCCTGATGAAAAGGTAAATAATAATACTCAATGATATGAGAGCTACACCGGGAAAAGCCCATTTGCTGAACAGGAAAAAGCTGGTGGTGAAGTTACCCCAGCCGATGGCCGTGGTAAAGCTGCCGGTTGGAGCCAGGAAGGGCTGCATCTCGATGGTGGTAGTAGCGGTAGACCCGGTCGGGGTAAAGATATCGAACCGGGATAGCATCGCACGAAATAAATCCGGTTTAATACCGTAATATATAGCCGCAGCGATACCGCCCATAACGACCAGCGCGACGGGAAAATAGTACGGATTTATTTTTCTAGACGTCATCAACCGTGAAATAACGATGATTAACACCGGAACAAAGATGGCCAGAACCAGGGATATTACGTAAAAAGAGCTTGGGGCAATCGGTGAAAAGACTATCAGGGCAACCACCAATGATGGGACACTGACAATACCCAGGTAGTCAACCGAACGCTGCTCCAGGTGGTCCTTGATGAACCTGATGACCAGATAAAGGATAAAGATAAAAACAAAGAGCAGCGCCCCTATCCAGCTGATAAGATACAGTCCCAGAAATACTCCGCCAAGGACACTTAACACGAGAGGCTTAATACACTTTGACCTATCAAACTTCAAGATATGGTTAAAGGTCAGTTCTCTTTCACGGGCGGTCTTAATAGCCCAGATAATAAAAGCGAGGAAAGTAGTGCTTAACATTACTTCAATACCGGGAGTATCGTTTAGACCCAGTATTGTACGACCTAAATATTCACCGGGGAGTATTGCCATCAAAAACGCCGCCAGAACGCCTACCCAGCGGTTAAACAGCGCTTTGCCGATGAAATAAACGGGGATAACCGTCAGGGCGGCAATCATAGCCGGGAATAATACACTGATAACATTGGCCGTATTTTGCGTGGGAGAACCCAGGCCGAACAGCCAGATGATACCGCCTAAAAGCCAGTCCGGGAAATAGGTATTGCTGATATAAGAACCATCGGGAAAATAGAAGTAGGGGTCGAAATTCATGAGATGCGGGAAATTATGTACTATGTTATCGACCAGACGCATATGAAAATAGGCATCTACGCTGGTATATTTGACCCAATCACCGCTGAAAACCTGGTCGAAAGGAAGGACGACACGAAAGAGCAGGGAAATACCGAAAGCGATGGTAACGAGTAAGGCGACAATTAATCTCGGAGATAATCTGCTGGCACTCATATCCGATTGGCGACTCCGTAAGGGGGCTTCGGTAATAAAGTTGGCTCAATTATGGCATATATATGCCTGCTTTGCAAGACAATCACAGGGTTTCCGTCCACTAAAGGTATATCTTTTGTACTCACCCCCTGACCCCCTCTCAAACATCTTTATCTCTATGACTCGTTCTTTATCATGTTTGAGAGGGGGAAGTATTATTGAGAGGGGTTATCGCCCCTCTCGCTGCGCACTCCCTCTTTTGGAATTACGGGGAAAGTCGTAGATGATACCGGGCGGCCTGGGTGGGGACAGATAACCCACGAGGGGGGTGGGGGAAAAGAGAACTGGATTCCAGCCTATTCCGGAACGACATTGTCCCCACCCTGAGATTCTTCGCTCCGCTCAGAATGACAAGAAGCCTTTTAGGGATAAGCCGTAGATGACGCGAGGGCGGCCAGGGTGGGAAAAGATAACCTATGTGAGGTGGGGTATAGAGATAAGGATTACCTTGCTAACGCCAACGGGGTGGGTTATAATTACAGAAACTATTTACCTGACCGGAGCCAAGCCTGTCTCTCCGGTTGACCGGTTCCGGTGACAGCAAATCGCCAGGCTCCGGGACTATCACCCGTCAGGAGATAAGTCTGCCGCATGAAGATTTCGGTAATCCTCGGAACCCGCCCCGAAATAATCAAGATGGCTCCCCTGCTGAAAATACTGCAGGAAAACAGGACAGGCTTTTTCACACTCCACACCGGACAGCACTATTCCTACCAGCTCGACAAGGTCTTTTTCGACCAGCTGGAAATACCCCCGCCGAAATATAATATAGAAGTCGGCTCCGGCTCCCACGCCGAAGAGACCGGCAAGATGCTCATCGGTATCGAGGGAATACTCAAAGAGGAAAAGCCGGATATCGTCCTCGTGGAGGGGGACACCAACAGCGTCCTGGCCGGCGCCCTGGCGGCGGTCAAACTCGGCATCAGGGTCGGGCACGTGGAGGCGGGACTGCGCTCCTACGACCGGACGATGCCGGAGGAAATCAACCGGGTGCTGGCCGACCATATCTCGGACTACCTCTTCGCGCCGACAGCCAAAGCGCGGGAGATACTGCTCGGTGAGGGAATCGGCAAGGAGAAGGTGTTCGTCACCGGAAATACAATCGTCGATGCCGTTTATCAGAACCTGGAGCTAGCTAGGGGCCAAGTAGACATCGAAAAACAGTTCCAGCTCAAGCCTCAGAAATATTTCCTGGCCACCCTGCACCGCCAGGAGAACACCGATAACGAAGAAAGGTTCAGCTCAATCCTGGAGGGACTAAGCCGGGTCGCCGGTAAGTTCGGTCTGCCGGTCGTTTATCCCGCCCACCCGAGAAGCCGAAAGCTGATAGACGACCTGGCCAAGCCGCCGGAGAACGTTAAAACAATCGACCCGGTGGACTTTCTCAGCTTCCTGCAACTGGAAAGCAACGCCCGGCTGGTACTGACCGACTCCGGGGGCGTCCAGGAGGAAACCTGCATCCTGAAAGTGCCCTGCGTAACGCTGCGGGACAACACGGAACGTCCGGAAACAGTAGAGGCGGGGGCGAACATACTGGCCGGCGCGTCGGCGGATAAAATACTTGAGTGTGCCGCGGCCATGCTGGACAGGAAGAAGGACTGGGCCAATCCCTTCGGGGACGGAAAGGCCGCCGCAAGGATTATCAACATCATCATGGAGGCAAAAGATGGCTAAGATACTGGTTACCGGAGGCACCGGGTTCATCGGCTCGAACCTCGTGCCGGAACTGAGACAGCGCGGCCATGAGGTGTGGGTCTGCGATTTAATGAACTCTGCAGCCACGGCCAACTACATACGCTGCGATACCCGGGAGTACCGGCAGATAGAGCGGATTTTTAATACTCACGATTTCGATTTCGTTTATCACCTGGCGGCGGAATACGGGCGGTGGAACGGCGAGGACTACTACGAAAACCTCTGGCAGACCAACGTCATCGGCACCAAGCACATGCTCCGCCTCCAGGAGCGGAAGAAGTTTAAGATGATATTCTTTTCCAGCGCCGAGGTCTACGGCGATTACACGGGAAAGATGAGCGAAGACGTGATGGACAAACTGGCTATCAAGCAGATGAACGATTACGCCGTCACCAAGTGGGCGGGAGAGCTCATGGTGCTGAACTCGGCGGAGATGTTCGGCACGGAGACCGTCAGGGTGCGGCCGGTCAACGCCTACGGTCCCTATGAGCACTATCACCCCTACCGGGGCGTTATCCCCGCGTTCATCCATAAAGCCCTCCACGATGAACCATATACCGTTTACACGGGGCACAAGCGCATCTTCGACTACGTGGAGGATACCTGCCGAACCTTTGCGAATATCGCCGACAACTTCATCGCCGGCGAGGTCTATAACGTCGGCGGCAAGGAAGACTGGGAATGCGACATCAAACACGTCTCCGACCTGATACTCGAATACCTGGGCAAGGACGACTCCAAGGTTACTTACAAGAAAGGCGAGCCCTTCACCACCCAGGTCAAGCATATCGATTACAGCAAGTCCCGGCGTGACCTGAAACACGACCCGAAGGTACCCCCCGAGGAAGGCATACCCCGGACAATAGAATGGATGAAATCCGTATATGGCATTAAGTAGCGGAGTTACAGCGTGAATGTCCTCTTCATCCATGAAGTCGACTGGCTGAACAAGGTAGTCTTCGACATCCATACCCTGGCGGAATCGTTATCGCTGCGGGGGCACAAAATCTACGCCATCGACTACGAAAACACCTGGAAACGTCAAGGCCTGACCGATATGGGTTCTTTCAAGACACAGGAGATAGAAGGCGTGTCACGCGCTTTCAGCGGCTCTTCGGTAACGCTTATCAGACCGGGCTTAATAAAAATAGGCGGGCTGAGTCGAATATCCGCCGCTTATACACATTGCACAGCCATCAGCAAGACTATCCGGGAGAAAAAGATAGACGCCGTCGTCCTCTACAGCGCCGCCACCAATGGCCTGCAGGCTATCTACGCTGCCCGTCGATACCAAATCCCCGTCGTATTCAGGTCGATTGACATCCTCAACCAACTCGTTGTCTATCCTGTTTTGAGGCCGTTTACTAAGATGCTGGAAAAGCTGGTCTACGCCCGTTCGGACATGATTCTGACACTGACACCCAGCCTTTCCAGATATACGGCTAATTTCGGGGCTAAAGAGGACAGGATAAAGCTGCTGCCCATGCCGGTGGACACGGCTATCTTTTACCCTTTCCCGGCCCCCGCCGAACTGCGAATGCAGTGGGATATCCAGGAAAAGGACAACGTCATCCTCTATATGGGCACGCTCTTCGATTTCAGCGGACTCGACCTGATAATCCCCCGGCTGCCGGAAATCGCCAGCCGGGTACCCGATGTAAAACTGCTCATCGTCGGGGACGGACCGCAGCGTCGGAAACTCGAAAGCATCATCACTGAGACGGGGGTGGGAGACAAAGTAATTATCACGGGCTTTCAGCCGTACGAGACAATGCCGCAATATATCAATATAGCTACCGTGTGCCTGAACCCCTTCCGGATAACCGGCGCCACCCGGGAAATCTTTCCGGGAAAAATAGTCCAGTACCTGGCCTGCGCCAAAGCCATTGTGGCCACACCGCTGCCCGGCCTGGTAGCAGTAACTCCCGGGGAGGAACAGGGCATAGCTTTTGCCGGTACCGCCGAAGACATGGCGGAGAAGCTGGTCAACCTCCTGAAAGATAAAGAATACCGGCAGCGCCTGGAACGCAACGGCCTGGAATACGTGAAGAAAGTCCACAGCTGCGAAAGCATCGCGGAGCAGCTGGAAACCCGGATAAAAGAAGCGATAGAAGCGAAGAAAGTGAAATCCGGGGTATGATATGCCGATAAGCATCATCAACATAGCCAGGAACTCGATGAAGTTCACTTTCGTGCAGGGCATATCGGCCGTGGCCGGTTTGGCCGTAACCCTGTACGCCGCTACGATACTCACCCCGACGGAATACGGGACTTACGGTTTACTCACATTATGGCTGATGTATGTCGGCCTCGTGACACCGGGAATATACGGCGCCGCTTCCCGGGAAATACCCGTGCTCCTGGGAAAAGGCCGGGAGAAAGATGCGTTGAGAGTCCAGAATATCTCCGTTTCCGCCGAACTGCTTTATACTATAGCCCCCACCGCTGTAATCATAGGGGCTTCCTTTTTTTATGCGGACACCATTCTTAAAACCGGCCTACTCATCATCGCTATGAGCTATGTCGTCAACCGCCTGACCGGCCTCTGGTCCCACATAAACTTTATAAGGCAGAAATTCAACACAGTGGCGCTGGGGAACCTGGTAATCACGATTATTTCCCCGGTTATCATACTGGCCAGCCTGCACTGGCTGAAAGTCTACGCCCTGATTGTGGGGCCGCTGGTCGCCCATGCCGTGGCGCTGGTCTACTACTTCACCAGGGGGGCCATCGGTTTCCGCTTTTCACTGGACAGACGGGAAATTATCCGGCTGGTGAAAATAGGTATCGTTCTCCAGGGGCTGGGGATAATGTTATGGGCTTTCCGCATGGCCGACAGGACGATTATCGCCGTGGCATTACCCCTGGCACAGTTGGGATTCTATACGTTTGCCATGGGTTTTCTAACTTATGCGCTGACTTTTTTCAACGATTTCGGCAGGGTGTTACAGCCCATCCTGTGGCAGGAAGCCGGTATCGCCGAGTCGGTTTATAAGGGCTTCAGGGATACCCGGCGTATCGCCGTGTATATGGCGCTGGGCACGGCTATCGTTATCCCCCTGGCTCAATTAATCTTTACCCTGATAGCCACCCTGCTGACGAAGAAGTATGTCGACAGCATACCGATATTCAACGTACTATCCTACAATCTCTATCTGGTGGCGATAGCGATTATACCTTCGCTAATCCTGAGATCCAGCCTGGTAAACAAACAGAAACTCACGCTGATCTTTTACTCCATCGGCCTGGCTTTAAACATCGGTTTCGATATTCTGGTTATCAAACTCGGTTACGGAGTAGTCGGAGTCGCCTGGGTAACCATCTGCACCCAGGGCCTGGTGACATTGATTCTGTACTACCTGATAAAAAATTACATCTATAAAACGCCGGGTGAATTCGTCAGGTTTGCGGCGGTTTTACTGGTACCTTTTGCATGTTGCCTTCCTTTCTATTTCCTGCACAACTATCTATATTCGGCAGTAGACAGCATGTGGGCTTTCACCGGTATCACGCTGGCATGTCAGTTATTAATCTGGGCTTTTATAATCGCAATATTCTATCACCACTACGTTTCGATTACCGAGCTACGGGTAATAATACGGGAGATACGCACCACCGTATCGAGAAACCGGCCTGAGGATAGTAATATAACGGAGTGAACCATCGATGATG
Source organism: uncultured Dehalococcoidaceae bacterium (assembly GCA_964395955.1). Taxonomy (GTDB): domain Bacteria; phylum Chloroflexota; class Dehalococcoidia; order Dehalococcoidales; family RBG-16-60-22; genus CAYVPT01. The sequence continues at coordinate 29,645 of CAYNDI010000001.1, read as the reverse complement.
AAGGTAATTGGAATAATCCCGGCCCGGATGGCATCAACCCGCTTTCCCGGAAAACCGCTGGCTAAAATCCTGGGCGTACCCATGGTGGGACACGTCTATTTCAGAAGCAAGATGAGTCGAACCCTCGGTGAGGCCTACGCAGCCACGTGCGATGAAGAGATTGCCGATTATGTAAAATCAATCGGCGGCAAGGCCATCATGACTTCGGCGTCCCACGAGCGCTGTACCGACAGGATTGCCGAGGCTACGGAAAAGATAATCGCCGCTACCGGCCAGAAAGTTGACATCGTGGTCAATATCCAGGGAGACGAACCCCTGATTTTCCCGGAGATGCTGGACGAGGTGGTCCGCCCCCTGCTGGAGGATGTTTCGCTGGCAGCCGCCAACCTCATGGCAAGGATAAAGAACCGCGAGGAGTACGAAGACCCGAACGTGGTCAAGACGGTGGTGGACAATAACAGCGACGCCCTGTATTTCTCCCGGGAGCCCATACCTTCGCAAAAAAAGGCGTCCGGTCAGGTACCCGCCTTCAAGCAGCTGGGTATAATTGCTTTCCGGCGGGACTTCCTCTTTAAATTTAATAAACTCGAGCCGACGCCCCTGGAAATTATAGAGTCCGTGGACATGCTGCGTGCCGTCGAGCACGGCTACAAGATAAGGATGGTAACGACTGACTACGAGACCTTAGGGGTGGATACGCCGCAACAACTGAACGCCGTGGAAGAATATATGAAAAAAGACCCGCTGGTCGGCCGATACCTGTCGGAAAGGAGCGATTGAACCGGTGAAAGAAGAGGAAATACGCCAGCGTTCGGTGTTGAACCGCTACCTGGAACTGGTAGCGGAAGACGTGCGCACTATTTTTAAAGACCGCAGCCTCTTCAGGCCGGTTGGCTGCCCGGCCTGCGGCGGGCGGGGCCACCGGGCCCAGTTCGAGAAACTGGGATTCAGTTACGTATTGTGCCGGGACTGCGGGACACTGTTCGTTAATCCCCGTCCGCCGGCGGACCTGCTGATGGACTACTATACAAAGTCAAAATCGGCCAGCTTCTGGGTCAACGACTTCTTCAAACCGGTGGCCGAAGCCCGGCGCGAGAAGATTTTCCGACCGAGGGCGGAGTTCGTCCGGGACGAGTTCACGCAGATATCAGAGGGGGTTATCGGGGATATCGGCGCTGGATTCGGCATTTTCCTGGAAGAGCTCGGTAAATTCTGGCCGGCCGTTAAACTGGCAGCTATCGAGCCGTCCGGCGAGATGGCCGATATCTGCCGTGAGAAAAGCCTGGAGGTTATCCCCTGCGGGATAGAGGAAGTAACGGGACGGGACAGGAGCTTTGACCTGCTGACATCTTTCGAGCTTCTGGAGCACCTGCACACCCCTGCCGACGGACTCAAGAAAGCGCATGAGCTGCTGAAACCCGGGGGCTGCCTGCTGCTGACTACCCTCAACGGCGAGGGATTCGATATCCAGATACTCTGGGAGAAGTCCAAGAACGTGACGCCGCCACACCACCTCAACTTCTTCAATCCCGGCTCGCTGGCCCTGTTACTCGAAAAATGCGGCTTTATCGTGGAGAAAGTCGATACCCCGGGGCAACTCGACTGGGACATCGTCGAAGGCATGTATAGAAACGAAAATATCGACCCGGGACGACTCTGGAGGACATTTGCCGAACGCGCCACACCCGCGGCGAAAGAGAGCCTGCAGGCCTGGATTACCGCAAGCGGATTCAGTTCACACATGAGAGCCGTAGCCAGAAAACCGGCCGGGCGTTAATCACCGGGGAGTTATCAAGGCTCTCACGGGTGTGTTATACTTAGGTAACGATTACGGCAGGGTTGCGGTTCAATTGAACGACGGGCATCAGGCAGGAGAAGGTTATCATGGCCACCTATAATCTGGCAAAAAATATCGTCGCCAGATTTATCGAATTCATGGACTCTCCTCAATACCGGAAAACGTCCCGCTATGCCAAGTCCGATTACTGGGAATACCATGCCGGCAAAATACATGTACAAATATCCGATAGCACCGTCACTGTTACGGGAATGTCCGGCTACTATGTACCACCCGCGAAAAACGCGACCACTGTAATTAAAAACAGGGCTGCCACCGCCATGCGTAATCCCGGCGCGATTATTGAATTTATCGCGAATAAATACTTCAGAGCAAAGGCGGTAAGCCAGATACGATTATTCGACTATTTCCATGCTTTCGATGCGGTGATGGCACAGGACCCGATAGCCGATATCGAACCAGCCCCAGGACGCATCGATTTTCCGGCCGTAAGCAGGAAGGATGGCGCGGTGAGGTCTACCGAAGAAATGAAGCGGGTATTCTTCGCCGGAGATAAATATCAGCTCAACTCCAACATGGTTTACACTTATTACCTTACCAATATCATCAACGGATACGTTAGGGAGAAACCGAAAACAATCATGGAAATCGGAGCCGGCAACGGCAACCTGGCCTCTTTACTGCACCACACATTCGGCTCCAATATCATCATTGTAGACCTGCCCGAAACGCTCTGCTTATCTATCCCCCACCTCGCCAGCCTCTTCCCACACGCGAAAATACTCATGCCACACGAGCTAGGTCCGCGCGGCTTCGATACCGCCGACTTCGTCTTCCTGACGCCCGGACAGACACCGGCCATTGCCGACGACTCCATTGACCTGTCCGTATGCACCGGGGCTTTCCAGGAGATGACGCACCGGCAGATCAAGGAGTACCTGGAACTCATCCAGAGGGTCGGCCGTCAGGACTCGCTTTTCCTCTGCGACAGCCGCGTGGAAAAGATACCATCGGCTTTTCCAGAAAAGAAAGGCAGGGATATCCCCGTCAACCGATTTGCGGAATATCCCTGGAACTCGAATAATAAGATAGTCGTTTACGAAATATGCAAACTATTGCGACTTGTCCAGCTTGACGACGTATACCTGCGCATGGAACAAATTATAAAAGGCGGGCATGAAAAATAGACTCAAAGTCGGCATCATCGGCCTGGGGAAGATGGGGAATATCCGGGCGGAGGTAATCCAAAACCATCCGGCTTTCGACCTGCGCGCCGTGTGCGATGTCACCACGGGAGACCGGCCCGACTACCCGAAAAGCGTCTTCTACGGCGACTATCGCGACCTCCTGGAACAGGACCTTGACGCCGTATTTGTATGCACACCCAACCTCTATATCCCGGAGATAGTGGTCAATGCCCTGAACCGGGGTATTCATGTATTCTGCGAAAAGCCGCCGGGTAAAAACCTGGACGACGTTATCCTGATGCGGGAAGCAGAAACTGCCAATCCGCCTGTAAAATTAAAATTCGGCTTCAACCACCGCTACCACCAGGCCATGCAGGACGCCAAATCAATCGTCGACAGGGGGCGGCTGGGGAAGATAATGTGGATACGGGGGATTTACGGGAAAGCCGGCGGACCCGGCTACGACCGAAACTGGCGCACTCAGCCCGGGATATCGGGGGGAGGCATATTACTCGACCAGGGTATTCACCTCGTCGACCTGCTGCTGATGTTCTGCGCCGATTTTACCGATATCCACAGCTTCATCAACCGTTCCTACTGGAATACCGCCGTCGAGGACAATGCCTTCGTCATCATGAAAAACACGGCCAACCAGGTGGCGATGGTGCATTCATCGGCAACCCAGTGGCAACACCGTTTCCTCATGGAAATCTACCTGGAAAAGGGCTACCTGACCGTCGACGGGATTCTCTCCGCCACGGGCACATATGCACCGGAAACGCTGAAGACCGCCCGGTGCCTTTATGACCGCGACGGCTACCCGCTGCCTAATCCCCACGAAACACTGACCCTCTATGAAGACGATAAGTCATGGCAGATGGAAATCGACGATTTCGCCCGGCACATTATAGAGGACACGCCGGTAGCCATCGGCTCCTCCCGTGACGCTTACAAGGTCATGGAAATGGTGCAGAGGATATACCGCGCCGATAACGAATGGGCGGGGTATCTGAATAAACAAAGAGGGATAGTCAAATGAGACGCGTGGTTTTTCTGGAAGACCTGCGGGAAACGGAGATAAGGCCGGATACCCTGTACGAACGCTACAAGGAGCTGGTACAGGACGAACTGGGGGTATTGCTGGCGGATGAATCAAAGCTGGTAAAGACGGACTGCCCCGGCTGCGGTGGTAAAAAGTATAAAAAAACCTTCGTGAAAACGGGTTTCCAGTATAATCTCTGCCAGAGTTGCGGCACCCTGTTCGCCTCGCCCAGGCCTACGGCGGACAGGTTGGACGGTTTTTACCGCGACTCGAAGGCTATCACTTTCTGGAGAAACGAGATTGCCGCCAGGACCCGGGAAACACGCTACCGCAACCAGTTCTTCCCCCTCGGTCAGTGGGTAATGGAGCTTTCGGACGAATACCTGCCGGAAGCCGGGACCTTCGCCGATTACCGCACCAAATACCCCGCCCTGCTGGGCACCCTCGATGAAGCCGGTATATTCAAGCGTTTAATCGCCATCAAACCGGAGCTACCGGAAGAGAAAGGCCTGCTGCCGGAAAGCGTTTCATTCTGCGAAAATATCAAAGGGCTCGACGGAAAAGCCGATGTATTCACCGCCTTCGAGGTTATCGAGCGTATCTTCGACCCCATGGCTTTTATCAAAGAAGTGCATAATGCCCTGGGACCGCAGGGACTGTTCTTCTTTACCACCAATACCAGCAGCGGTTTTGAATACCAGATATTAGACGGTGATTCGCCCCGCCTGCACCCCCCGGACAGGATTAACCTGCTCTCGATAGAGGCTATCCAGAATTTGCTGAAGGAAACGGGATTCGAAGTAATAGAGCTAAGCACGCCGGGCCGGCTGGACGTGGAAATAGTACGTACGGCCACCGCGAACAATCCGGATATCGCAATACCGGATTTTCTGAGATATATTTTCAAGAAACGTGACGAAAAAGCCTGGCACGCCCTCCAGGACTTTCTCCAGGAGAGTCGGCTGAGCTCTTACGCGCGCGTCATGGCAAAAAAGATGTAAAAACATAGTTATCTTCAAGGAGGTAGCCGAAGTTGGAAAACCAGGTACCGCAGTCACTCCGCGGGATGGATAAAGCCAGGGACTTTTTCTCCGGCTACGGCGTGCATCTGAGTAAACTGCTGCAAAGCATGGATTACAGGGTGCTGGAGCAGGTGACCGGGTTATTACTGGATAAAACACGTAAAGGGAGTGCTATCTTCCTGGTGGGGAACGGGGGCAGCGCCGCCACGGCATCGCACTTCGCCACCGACCTTATCCAGTGCAGTCGACCGGATAAAGGAATCCGTTTCAAAGCCATCAGCCTGGTGGATAATGTGCCCCTGCTGACCGCCCTGGGCAACGATTTTACCTACGAAGACATTTTCACCGTACAGATGCAAAACCTGTTCGCCAAAAACGACTTGCTGATTGCCATCTCCGGCAGCGGCAACTCGCCGAATATCCTGGCGGCGGCCCGCCTGGCTAAAGAAATGGGCGGTACGGTCATTGGATTGATAGGCTTCGACGGCGGCAAGCTGGCCGCACTCTGCGATTACGCCGTGCTGGTAAAAACCGGCAAGGGCGAATACGGCCCGGTCGAGGACATCCACATGGTCATCGACCACATGGTAACGTCATACCTTCGACTGAAGCTCAGTAAAGCCTGACCGGCGATAATAACGCGATACGGAGCAAGATGAAACAGGAAGAAAACCAGGTGATTCGCACCCGGGAACTCAATCCCAACCTGGATAAAATACACGAACATTACGAGAAGGTGCTGTCGCGGTACTTTAAGCGGGACGGCTCATCCCGGGATGAATATTTCGAAAGCGTCAACTGCTACAACTGCGGAGAAACCAGGTTCAACGCCGAGTTTACCGTCAACCGTTTCCGTCACGTACGCCGTGCCCGGTGCGGCATGGTTTACGTCAACCCGCGGCTAAAAGAGTCCATCCTGCACGATGCCTATAACGAGGAGGACGATAACGCCGCCGCCAGATACAAGCTGATTCCCGCGGTCGATTACCGCCGGGAGGTAATCGGCAGACGTAAATACGAGCAGATAGCCGCGTACTTTAAAGAGCCGGGGAGCATCCTGGATATTGGGTGCGGACTCGGCGAGCTGTTGAGCATCTTCAACGAAAACGGGTGGGAATGCCTGGGCGTGGAATTCAACGAATTATCGGCCGGCTATGCCCGGGAGAAATTCGGTCTGAATATAATCCGCGAATCGATTTTCGATTTTCAACCGGCAAAGCATAAGTTCGACTGTATCATGCTCTGGGGCGTCCTGGAACATTTCACCCGGCCACAGCAGGTGTTGGAAAAGGTATATCAGTTATTGAAGCCCGGCGGCCTGCTGGTGCTGGAAGTGCCCAACGGGGACTCGCTGCTGGTGGGCTATTACGAAAAATACGGCGGTTATATCGACCGCATCATCGAAGGCGACCGGCACATCATGCTCTTCTCTGCGGAGGCGCTGCGGCAGATGACGGAACGCTGCGGGTTCAAACCCGTCCACTTGCAGAGCAACGGACTGGACATCGATACTCTCCTGCGCCTCAATAATCAGTCGCGTGACCCGCAACTGGTCTCGCAGATGCAGTCGGTTCTGGATGGTATGTTACGCGGTGATTTACTACGCGGTTTCTGGCGTAAATAGCGGACAAGAAAAATGCATGAGATAAAGAAAGTCCTGATAGCACCCTCGTCATTCGGTGAACTCGATAAGTCGCCGCTCGAAAAACTGGAGTCGAACGGCTTCGAGATAGTGCCCAATCCATTCCATAGAAAGCTGACCGGAGAGGAACTAAAAAGCCTGCTGCCGGGAGTGACCGGGCTGATTGCCGGGCTGGAGACCATCGATCGGGAAACTATGGCGGAAAGCAGCCTTAAAGTCATTTCACGGTGCGGGGTAGAGATGAGCAATATCGACCTGACGGCAGCGCGGGAACTGGGCATAGCCGTGATGAACACGCCTGACGCCCCGACAGCGGCCGTCGCCGAACTAGCCATAGGAGCTATGCTGGGACTGCTGCGTATGATACCCCTCATGGACCGGGAACTGCACGAGAAGAAATGGAGCAAGAAAATCGGGACGCAGCTATCCGGTAAAACAGTAGCGATTATCGGCTTCGGGAGAATCGGGCGCTACGTGGCAAAATTGCTCAAACCTTTCGATGTGAAACTGCTGGCCGTGGATAAATTCCATAAAGGCATCGTTGAAGAAGTCGAAATTGTGACTCTTCAGGAGGCTTTGGCACAGGCGGATATCGTTACCCTGCACGTCAGTGGCACGTCCCGGATACTGGGTAAGGACGAGTTCGGCATGATGAAGGACGGCGTCTATATTTTAAACGCGGCGCGGGGAGGGGTAATCGACGAGGACAGTCTGGTGGAGGCTATCAAGTCGGGTAAAGTGGCCGGGGCCTGGCTGGATACCTTTACCGAAGAGCCCTATCGGGGGCCGCTGACCGATTTACCGCAGGTGATACTGACGCCGCACGTCGGCTCCTATTCACGGGAATGCCGGCAGCGCATGGAGATGGAAACGGTGGACAACCTGCTCGATGCCTTGAAAAATATAAAATAATATGGATAAAAAGACGCTGGACAAGTATTTGCAAATCGCCGGGGACGCCGCTGTAACGGCCGGGAAATACCTGGCCAGCCTTAACAAAGACGAGGTCAGAATCGACTCCAGCGAGGGCAAGGATATAAAAATATCCGCCGATAAAGAGTCGGAAAACATCATCATAGATTTTCTCCGGGAGAAAACGGCTATCACCATACTTTCCGAGGAAAAAGGCGTGATAAAAGGCAGTGGGGAAAGCGATTTGCAGTGGGTTGTCGACCCCCTCGACGGCACCATCAATTTCATCAAGGGGATACCGGTTAACTGCGTGTCCATCGCTCTCTGCAGAGGGGAAGAACCGCTGCTGGGCGCCATCTACGATTTCAACCGGAACGAGCTTTTCACGGGCATCACCGGGAGCGGCGCCTGGCTCAACGGCAGCGCAATTAACGTTTCCAATACGGACACAATCGAGAAAGCGATACTGTTTTCCGGTTTTCCGCCGAACGCCGACTTCTCTCCGGAGGCCGTGAAAAGAATGGTCGAACAGATACGCGCCTTCCTAAAGCTGAGGTGGATAGGTTCGGCGGCACTATCTTTAGCCTACGTTGCCGCCGGGCGGGGGGACGCCTACCTTGAGACCGGTATCCGGCTGTGGGACGTCGCCGCCGGCCTGGCCATCGTGGCGGGGGCGGGGGGTAATTACACAATCGATAAAACGGACAGGGAAAGCGTCTACAACGTGTGCGCCACTAATAATAAATTACCCGTACCGACGGGTTAAGACAGGTGGGGGAAGATGAAAAATAAAGTAAAGCAAAAACTCAGCAACGGGAAAGTCTCGCTGGGGAGCTGGATTACCCTCTCGCACGGCGCTATCGCCGAGATAATGGCGGAAAGCGGGTTCGACTGGCTGGCTATCGACATGGAGCACAGCGTCATCGGCATTCAGGACGTCGAATCGCTGGTACGGGCCATAGAGGCTTCCGGCCGCGTGCCGCTGGTAAGGTTAACGAGCAACGACCCGACGCTGGCCAAGAGAGTAATGGATGCCGGTTCATACGGTGTTATCGTGCCTATGGTGAATACCCCCGAGGAAGCCGAGAAAGCCGTCCGCTCGGTGAAGTACCCGCCCGAAGGCGACAGGAGCGTGGGGCTTTACCGCGCTCAGGCATGGGGCGAAAAGTTCGATGAATACAAGGACACGGTAAACAAGGAAAGCCTGGTAATCGTGCAGATTGAGCACAAACAGGCCGTAGAGAACATCGCCGATATCATCGCCGTCCCCGGCATCGATGGGGTGATGATAGGGCCGTACGATATTTCCGGCTCACTGGGCGTCACCGGAGAACTGGACCACCCGCTGGTGAAGCAGGCACGAGAAAAAGTACTCGCCGCCACCAGAGCCGCCGGAAAAGCCGCCGGCATTCATGTCGTCCCGCCGGTTCCCTCGGACGTTAAAGACAGGGCCAAAGAAGGCTTCACCTTCATCGCCTACAGCACGGACGCCATCATGCTCAACGCCAGGTGCCGGGAAGCCACGACCGAGCTGAAAGATTTCATCGATAAAGACCGCTAGAAGGAGACCTGTCGGCATGCAGGACGAGGTCATCGTTTTCCATCCGGATGACGCGGGTAAGGCAGAGCAGGCCACCGCCGGCAGGGACTTTACCTGGCTATATTTGGGAAAGGATACCGCCCAGAGAGAGAGTATCTCGGTTTTAATGGGAGCAGAAAACCGACGGCTCCTGGGCGATTTGCTGGAGGAGACAGCCGAGAAGCAGAAACAGCCCTTCCTGGATTTCCTGGCCGGGCTGGGGCGGGAGCAAAAGAACCAACGCTACTGGTGGGCCTCGGATACCGCCTACCGCAATCCGCTGACCAGCGATTTTTTCCAGCTCTGGTGTTACGCCGACCTCTTCGAAAAGCTATGCACCGAAACGCGTAACGGAGAAAAATTACTGGTTGTTTTCGTAACGGACCGCTGGCTTTACCGGCACCTCCGGGAGTGTTACGAGAAAGGCAAACCCGGACTTCGTTTTAAAAGCCGTAAATGGCTGTGGCCGGAGGCCATCAAGCTGTCAGCCCGGTTCATCGCCTACCGGCTGTACTTCCTCCAGAGAGCCTTTAAGCATTACCTGAACGCGGCATTGTTCGGCAGTCGGAACAAACGAATCATCTCTCAAGCCGGGAAAAACGATAGACGGGTATATATCTATTCCTGGGTACAGGAGAGGTTTTTCACCGCCGACGGGGAGTTTCACGATGGGTATTTCGGGCGTTTGCCGGCTATCCTGGCGGAAAACGCGTTGAAAATTACCTATATCACGCCCATGTTTATGCGGGAGAACTTAAAAAAGAAATGCCTGGCGCACGGCGGGTTTGAATTTACCTTCCTGGACAACTACCTCCACCTGCGGGATATTTTAAAGAGTTTCTTTGCCTTCTTCAGCATCTTTATCGGGAAAGAGACGGGACACTTGAAGACTCTACTCAGGAGACAGGCACTGCAGGAAATATTTTTCCATAACCACCTCGCCTATTATTACGCCTATAAAAGATGGCTGAAAGAAATAGATAGTGAAAAAATCACTATTATCTATCCTTTTGAAAACCAGCCATCGGAAAAAATGCTCTGCCTGGCCGCTGCGGAATCGGGCAAGAATGTCAGGCTCATCGCCTACCAGCATTCCACGGTGCCCTCGTTCCTTTTGAACTACTTCGCCGGCGCCGGGGAATCCGACCACATGCCGCTGCCCGACTGCATCGTTACCGACAGCGACAGTACGCTGGGAAAATTAGAGAAAGCCGGTTTCGGCGCGACGAAACTGGTCAACGGCGGAGCTTTGAGATACGAGTACCTCCACCATACCACAGGAAACCGCCCTCAAAAAGTAACGAAACGGCCAAAGACTATCCTGGTGGCGCTGCCGTACCTGGTCGGACTTACCGGGGAAATGCTGCTGGCTACTCTCAATGCCTTTGCGGATATGAACACCATCCAGGTGCTCATCAAGTACCACCCGGCAATAAATCCCGAACGTCTGGGAATAAAGCTGCCTCCCTGGCCCGCCCATTTTAAAGAAACGAAACAAAACATCCCGGAAATGTTGCATGAAATCGACCTGGTCATCTGCTATTCATCGACCATGGTCCTGGAAATGTTCCTGACCGGCGTACCGGTCGTCAGGTACCGTTCGGAAAACAACATCGGCCTCGATTCTATAGCAGAAATGGATGAGATAAGTGTAAAGAGTTGCTATGAAAATGACATGAGAGACGTAGCAATCACTGTCCTGAACGAAACCGGTTATCCCGCGGCGGCACCCGGCGGGGATATTAGTCACTTTTTTTCGCCGGTTAATGAAGAGGTGTGGCGGGAAGTGGTACAATGCTAAATAAATAATCTGGGGGTCCCGGCTCATGGAAAAGCCTGAAGTGGTCATACTATGCGGAGGGATGGGGTCGAGATTGAGCGAGGAGACCGTCCTCAAGCCCAAGCCGATGGTGGAAATCGGCGGTAAACCCATCCTCCGGCATATCATGCAAATCTACGCCCATTACGGATTTAAAAAATTCGTCCTGGCGCTGGGCTACCAGGGTGAATACGTCAAGAGATATTTCCACGATTTCCGGCTGATGTCGGCCGATTTTACCCTCCCTGCCGACCCCAAAAAGTCGCCCGTGATTCACAACACGCCCGCGGAGAACGACTGGGAAATAGCCTTCGTCGATACCGGCCTGAACACCCTGAAAGGCGGACGGATAAAACGCCTGGAGAAATATATAACATCGGATAATTTTCTCCTGACCTACGGTGACGGACTGGCCGATATCGATATCAACAAGCTGTATGACTATCATCTTTCCCACGGCAAGACCGGCACGGTCACGGCGGTCAGGCCGCCTTCGAGGTTCGGGGAGCTGGTGCTTTCCGGCGAAACGGTCCTGAAATTCGAGGAAAAGCCGCAGCTCGGCACCGGTATTATCAACGGCGGATTCTTCGTCTTCAGGAGGGATTTCCTGGACTATCTCACACCGGATGAAAGCTGTGATTTCGAGTTCGGCGCCCTGCAAAAGCTGGCTAAAGACGGGCAGCTACAGGCCTACCGGCACGATGGGTTCTGGCAGTGCATGGACAACATCCGCGACCGCGACTACCTGGATAAACTGTGCCGGGAAAATAAGAGATACTGGGAGGTGTGGGCATGACGAATTACTGGAAAAACAGGAATGTCCTGGTAACGGGCGGCACCGGCCTGCTGGGTTCGCATCTCACCGGCATGCTGGTAGACAGCGGGGCAAACGTCGTAGGGCTGGTGCGGGACATGGTACCTAAATCCAACCTCATCCGGTCGGGCGTTTACGAAGAAATAAACGTCGTGCGCGGCAGTATCGAGGACTTCTATACGGTAGAAAGAACCATCAACGAATACGAGGTCGATACCGTCTTTCACCTGGCCGCCCAGACGATAGTCGGCATCGCCAACAGCAACCCGCTTTCCACATTCGAATCGAATATCAAAGGGACATGGTGCCTGCTGGAGGCCTGCCGGAGGGTGCCGGCGGTCAGGAAAATAGTGATAGCCTCCAGCGATAAAGCTTACGGCGACCAGCCGAAGCTGCCTTATGATGAGAACTCACCGCTACAGGGAGCGCACCCCTACGACGTTTCCAAGAGCTGCGCCGACCTCCTCGCTCACGCCTATTTCACCACCTATAAGCTGCCGGTCTGTGTGACACGGTGCGGTAATTTCTATGGGCCCGGCGACCTCAATTTCAATCGCATCGTGCCGGGGACGATACGCTACCTGCTTAACAATGAACCACCGGCCATCCGGAGCGACGGCACTTTTATCCGCGACTATTTTTACGTCAAGGACGCCGCCCTGGCCTACCTGCACCTCGCCGAGAAGATGGAAGACCCGAACATCCACGGCGAGGCGTTTAACTTCTCCAACGAGCTGCAAATTCCCGTACTGGAACTGGTCGAAAAAATACTCAAGCTGATGGGCCGGACGGAATTAAAGCCGGTAGTGATGAATGAGGCTAATAACGAGATAAAGCACCAGTACCTCACGGCGGAGAAAGCCAGGAGAATCCTCGGCTGGAAACCGAAATACAGTATTGATGAAGCCCTGAAAGAGACCATTGCCTGGTACACGGAGTTTTTCAGGGCGGAGAAGGGGTAGCAATGATTGACGGGGTAAAGATAAAACCGCTGAGTAAAATCAGCGACGAACGCGGCATGATAATGCACATGTTGCGTTGCGACGACCCCGATTTCGAAAGGTTCGGCGAAATCTATTTCTCCACGGTCTATCCGGAAGTGGTCAAGGGCTGGCACGAACATACCCGCCAGGTACAGAACTACGCGGTAATAAAGGGCATGATAAAGCTTGTCCTGTACGACGCCCGGCCGGAGTCTTCAACATTCAAGGAACTGATGGAGATTTTCACGGGGGAAGACAACTACCAGCTCATCCGCATACCGACGGGGGTAATCAACGGCTTTAAAGGCACCGGCACCGAGACAGCCATCGTCGCCAACTGCGCCACGGTTCCCCACGAGCCGGATGAAATCATCCGCTACGACCCCACCGGAGATAAAGTGCCATATGACTGGAAAAACGTACCACGCTAAGGATAGAAAATAATATGAAAATCCTGTTAGCGGGCGCCAATGGGTACCTCGGGGGGAGAATCTCGGAATACCTGGCCGGTCGGGGACATAGCGTTACCGCCCTGGTACATCACCTGCCCAAAGACTCCGGTAAATGGCAGAAAATGATGACGAGGGTCATCGAGGGTGATGCCGCCACTCAGGAGGTACTTGCTTCAGCGCTACAAGAAGATATCGATAGTATTGTTTTCACCATATCGCTGGACCATCGGGCAAGCGAACAGGATATTCTCAAGGCTCTGAACGTAAACATCGGCATTTTCTGGGAGCTGTTGGAGTTATATTCTAAAAAAGCCGGCGGCAGGATTATTTACCTGTCCACACAGCAGGTGTACGGTCGATACGAAAACGGCACGGTTATCAGCGAAGAAACTCCGCTCGAGCCAGTAAACGCCTACGGCCTGACCCATCACTACTGCGAGGAGCTTGGTTCGCTTTATGCCCGGGAAAAGGGGCTAAAATGCATCAGCATACGGGTTTCCAACGGCTATGGGGCGCCGGTGTTCGCCGACTGCAACTGCTGGTGGCTGGTCATTAACGAGCTGTGCAAAACAGCCACAGAGAAAGGCGTAATAAAGCTCCTTTCCGACGGTACCCCACAGCGTGATTTTATACCCGTCGCTGATGTATGCCGGGCAATTGAGATGATAGCTACATTGCCGGAATCAACCCTCCAATACCCCAGTTACAACCTCGGCAGCGGGCAGACGTATACCATACTCGAAGCAGCCCATGAGATAGCCGGTATTTACGATAGTAAATACGGTAAAAAGGTTCCGGTGATATTACCGGGCGGAGATATATCATCCGATGCTCGGCAGCACAGCAATATCCCCAGATTCAAGTATGATATCACCCGGATAAAGGGCCTGGGATTTACCGTATCCGAAAGTTTCCGACCTGGTATTGTAGAACTTTTGGACTACCTGGGAAAAGCCGGTTAAGCCTTCAGGTGAGTTAGAGGATTACTCTAAATCACCCGGGCACCGGTATTCCTGCGTACCAACCACTTCAACCAGGATGCTAACTTAATGGTATGCGTACGCCAGAGCAACTCAATCACCAGCGCCCGCAGGTAGAGCCGGCTGTAAAACCCGCGCCCGATTACCCCTTTGTTCAACAAGCTGCGGTACAAGGCCCGGTTTCGTTTCATGGCGGCGGCAGCCGTTTTCTTGATATTACTGGCGTGTACCCTGTATTTAACGAGAGGTAAATCTACATATTTTATTCGATATTTATAGGCTATCCTCATCCAGAGTTCGCCGTCCTCGGCGGTAAAGATGGCCGGGTTGGTATCAAAAATCCCGACGTCATCGAAAACGTCCTTCTTTATCAGCACCGAGGAACAGATTACCAGGTTGCCAAAGACAAGCGACTTCAACGTAAAATCGGCACCGGTAAGACTGGTCTTATGGAAGTGTCCGAGGTCGCCCGTTTCATTGAAAAGAAGGGCATTGGCACAGACCAGGCCCAGCCGGCTGTCCCTCTCGAACTCCGGCAACTGTTTTTCCAGCTTGTCCGGCAGCCAGAGGTCATCATCGTCACAGAAGGCTATATACTCGCCGCGAGCCTGGCTTATGCCGTAATTCCGGTTGACCGCGATAACACCCGCGTTGTCATTTTTAAAATACCGGATACGCCCGTCGGAGTATCCTTTAATGACTTTTTCAGTATCGTCAGTAGAACAGTTATCCACAATAATCAACTCGAAGTCCCGGAAAGATTGTTTCAGTATCGAGTCGATTGTCTCCGCGACCAGGCGGGCCCGGTTATAAGTTGGAACGATGATGCTGATCATTACTTTTTATCGAAATTTATGCCTTTCTACTACCAATAATCTTCGCCGGAACACCTCCCACAATCTGGTACGGAGGTACATCACCAGTTACTACAGCACCGGCAGCTACGATAGCCCCCCGACCGATTGTTACATCCGGCAATACAACGGCATTAGCAGCAATCCAGACATCGTCTTCAATAATAATTTTACCGCCGGTATGCCCCTGCTCACGAATGGGAATATCCGTACGTGTATACACGTGATTACTGGCTCTGATAACCACATTAGGACCTATGATAACATTATCCCCGACAGAAATATCGCCCCCATCAGCGGCACCTATTTGCACATTAGTATTGATATTAACCAAGTTACCCATTTTCACGTGACCGTTATTATGGGCGTATATATAACTTCTCATCATAATACCTATATGGCTACCCAGTTCTATATTCTCACTTCCGGTGATAACAATCCCCTTGCTCAGAGACACTGGCGTGCCACATTTATGGAACCTACCTTTCCAGTACCAACTACGAAGTATAATGCCCAGATATGTGGGAAAAGCTCTCAAACACTCCTCAAAAAGAGACCTGAATCCGAAATAAACACCGTCAAATTTGCGTTTCATCTTCCTTCCCCGGTAATACTACGGTATATTTCCAGTATCCCGTCCAGTCCGCTGGTCACTTCCAGAGACTCCAGTTCCGACTTATAATGACCATAATTATCCCAGACCATTTTAACACGGTCGATAAAGTCCTTAACATCACGGTTCTTAAATAGCACCGTGCCGGTGGGTCTCGGACAGACATCGCTGGCAATGGCCGGCACCCCGAAATACAGGGCTTCGGCCACCGATATTCCGTAGCTGTCCGTGTTGGTGGGTCTCACCAGGATATCGCTTTTCATGAGCAAGGGATAGAACTGCCCGGGCGCGGTATGAAATAAAAAGCTATCCGCTATTCCTTTTTCGGCAATCCGGCGTTTCATCTCCCGGAAATACCTACCATCGCCTGTGTCCGGCAGGCAAAATACCAGGCCGATACGAGGATATAACTTCTGCAGTTCAGCGCACACCTCCAGGCACATGTCAATACCATAGCGGTCAATACCCTCATAAATGATGACTCTGAAGGCACTCGCCGATATTACCGGCTTATGTCCGTCCATGAAGTCACTGACTTCCCGGGGTATTGCCGCAATCTCCGATTCTTTTTTTACCGGCGGCAGGAAAGACGGTACCACGTTGACTCTTTCCGCTACCGCGCCGAGAGTAATGAGCTTCTCCATTATTTCTGTGTTCGTAGCGATGCAGCACGCCGCCGACGACAGGATGGTCTTCAGTACCCTGCGTCCTAGTGGATTAAAATCCCGCGGACCGAACCTGAGGCTATGGTAAGAAACCACGTATTCAGCACCCGTAATTCTGGCCAGATAATAGAATAGCGCCGGAATAATCCAGTGCATACCCGTGGTATGGACGTGAATAATGTCCTGCCGGGAAGCGAGGACGCGCGGCCAGTTCCAGGGTCGGCTCATATTGACGATATTCTGGATTTTCTTGACGTGGCGGCTGATATCCCAGACCGTACACCGGATATTGTTATCCATGCAGAGGGCATGCAACCGGTGCACATGGATGGAGACGCCGCCGTAGGGCGGCGGATAAATGCCTACCAGAGCGACTTTTATTTCATCCGGTTTTTTACTCATACGCTTTACCGGCTATATCGCCAGCATCCTGCGGAGTTTATTCAACGCCTGGAGGACGATAATACCTTTCGGGTACTTCAGCTTGATAAGGATATTATAGCCCCGGCGGGACGCGATATCTTTCAATAACTCGATAACCTCGTCACTCAGCGAGCCGCCGGGCTTGTCTTGGCTCTGCGAGCCGGCGGAAGCGTAGGTCAGCATCGGTCTGCCTGTCTCAAAGCCCAGTTCTCTAAAAACACTCTTCTTATTCTCCTCAGTATTGAGCCGGAGCAGGTCATCAGCCTTGGGGTAGCCGCCGATGACGGCTCTATCACGCCGGGGACCCAGCAGCATCTCGGTCCTCGCCTGGCCGACCTCCCCGGCGGTGATATGCAGGTCATTCAGAGGAAAATAATCGTTCTCCCGGTAATACTCGATAGCCGTGGCCACGTTAGCCGTGCCCTGGCCTTTCAGGCCGTGGTCGAAGTGTACCTTGTACCCTCCGTCGATATTAAGGTCGGCGACATGGGCTGCTACATAAATGGTATCGTTCCGCCCTCTCGACTTCCGCTGCGATACCACAAAACTGGCATCCAGCCCCCTCCGGCGGGCCTCCGTATATATGGGTGCCAGGTTGGTCTTCCTGACGGCATCGCCGCCGTGGATGAAGACAAATCTAGGATTGTCGATTTTTACCCTCTCCATCATGATATCGAGGCACCGCCCGGAACTCCGGCCATCCGGCTGATAAATCGTCTTGTTGAGCCACAGCACCCGTGACTCGTGAAACTCGGCGGGATTTTCGATGCTTCTCCCGATGGACGATTCCAGGCCGGCTAAATCCGTTTTAATGCCGATATCGGGGAAATTTTCCCGCAGCCATCGGTTGGCCAGCAGGATAACCGGACGGTCGAAGAGCAGGAACTCGTAATTGGTATCCGACATATCGCCGATAAAGATATCCGTGGCCGCCAGATATTCTGGGGCGGGGCTGGCTATCTGTTTGAACGGCATAGCATAAATCCCTTAATGACTGGCGCTGCCACGGGCGTACCTGACGGCTTCACGGGCGTATTCCAGACCGGAATCAACGACCGGAATACCGTGCAGGCTTTTACTCCTGTATACCAGGGGAAGCTCGGTGCAGGCCAGTAATACCGAATCTATCTCATGACGATAATGTTCGATCATTTCCATAAACATGTTTTTCATCTGCGGACGCAACCTGGCCGTAAGTTTAATCTCTTCAATAACCTCGGTCACGAAAGTGTTCCAGGGCCCGGCGGGATATACCGCCCCGGGCAGATTCCGACTGTAAAGCCTTTTTTCGACAGTGATATAACCCCCCAGGACAAGCGGCCGCTGCAACTTACTTGAAAATGTACGAGAAGTGATATCAATCATATTCAACCAGGGAATCCGGATATGCGGGGTCACATCATCAAAGAAATAGTGGGCGGAATTGCAGGGCACAACCACAAAGTCCGCCCCGGCATCGGCCAGCATATTAATACTGGCTATCATCATCGGCACCGGGCTGTCTTCCCGGTACAGGACAGCCCGGGTCCGACTCGGAATTTTGGTATTATTATCAATAATAATCCTCAAATGCTCCCAGTCTTTCCTGGCCGCAGTAGATGAAACCACCTGACGGAAAAACTCCACCGTGGCCAGGGGACCCATACCTCCAAGGATACCGACGACTTTCTCTTTACTCACAATACCTCACTCGAAGATATAAAATCTGTAGGCGGTGCCGGCTATCGACTGGTCGTTAACGAGGCGGAAGTCCTTAAAGAAAGACAGCTCCTCCTCCCGGTTGCGTCTTATCACCTGATAACCGGGGTCTCCCAGCCACCCCAGCCAGGCGCCCGGCCGGTAATCGTACACCTGCCGGCGGCAGGAGTTGTCCCCCAGCGAGACGTTCCTGACGATAAGCCGGCCGCCTCCGGCGAGCATCTTGCGGCAGTTACCGGCCAGTTTAATAATATCCTCGTCGTTGAGGTAGGTCAGCAGGCCGATGATGAGAATTAAATCAAAGTGTTCGTCAGCATAATACTCCTGGGCCGGATGACAGATAAACCCGGCATTGGCATCAGGGACGTTACGGCGGGCTTTTTCCAGCAGCTTTTTAGAGAAGTCCACGCCCACATATTCCCTGCAGCGGGGGGCCAGTATCTTCCCCCACCGGCCGTCCCCGCAGCCGAGGTCGAGCACCCTTGACTGCGGGTTGATATCGATATACGGCGATAAAGCGGCTTCTTCTTTAGCGGCGTCTTCGGGACCAAAGTGGAGACACTGTTTTCTGTCGGACTCACTGACTACCGTTTTGTAATCGATTTTCACCTTGTGCTCGGTATCAGGCCGCCAGGCGCCTTTATTATGCCGGTCGAAATAGCCCAGGCAGTGAACCGCTTTCCAGTAGTATTTTAATAGACCCATAACCGTCTTTCAGATTTCGTTAAAACAGCTGCTCCGCCCTCCTCAGGTCTCCGATATCGTCAATCTCGATCCATTTCCCCCCGGTGAAATCGTGAATAAATATCGGGGCATCCGCCAGGTGCCCGGCGATGACAATATCAAAATATATCCTGACATTGCCCCGGCGGACGTCTTCATCGAGCCACCGTGATAGCGCCCGACCGTATTCCGACGTGATTTTAAGCACACCGGTAGATTTAAAGTAATTGCTCCGGTACTCCCTGAGCTTCTCCCTGACGATTCTCAATTCGACGATTCTATTCTCGCTATCTGTCGTGGACATTGAGCCGTCATGCACCGGCGTGAACCTGTCGCCGACCCAGCAGGCCCGGCCCGGGTACTCACCGAGTACGCCCCGTAGAAGGGACTCCTCGAAGATGGTGTCTCCCTCGATGAGCATAGCCCCCTGCTCAAGGTACTCCCTGGCCAGCCAGGCGGAGTACATGGAGTTCGTTTTTTCGTAGATTTTATTCCAGAGATAGGCGACTTTCATTTTACCGAATCCAGGCCCGATTTTATCGACGATGATGTCCCCCAGGTAGCCGACGACGATTACCGCCTCATCGATGCCGTTGTTTTCGAGTATGCCGAGAGTATGCTCCAGCAATACCTTTCCGTTGACCTCGGTGAGACACTTGGGGGCGGTATCGGTCAGCGGTTTCAACCGGCTGCCGAGTCCGGCGGCGAGGACAACGGCCTTCTTAATTTCCTGCATCGGCACGATACCTTTCTGTTTTCACCGGCTGCCCCCGTACTTCTCGTTCAGCCTGGCCACAATCATTTCCATGACCTTCACCACCTCCCGGCCTTCTTCGCCGGTTACCGGGGGCCGGCCGCCGTTCAGGATACTATCGACGAAGCTTTTAATGAGCAGCTCATGGCCGAACTTCAGCCTGCCCGTAAGGTAGCCCAGCGCGTTGCCGGCGATACCCCCCGCCTCCTGCATGCGTGTGCTCAGGAAATAGCGGGCGAAACGCGACGGCTTTATCGACGCCTTATCGCCGTAGCGGACCAGGTACTTGGCGGTAAGGTCGACGTGGATGTACCCTTCGGTACCCATGATATCGACGAGAAGGTCGTGGCGGGTGCTGGAATATGACATGACCACCGAGCTCATGGCTTTTTCGCCTTCCAGTCCCAGCCGAAACTCATCGAAGGGCGCCCAGGGGTGTTCCAGAAAGCTCATGGCGCTGACATCCACGTTTTTCACGCTGTTGAGAAAGGCCAGGGTGAGATAGACGATATGTGGGCCTGACTCCCCGATAACGCCGCCGGGAAGCTTGTGTATCCAGTAGTCCTTCTTCATTATCATCTCGTCGCGGTGGTCGGAAAGCAGTATTCTCAGTCCGGTCAGCTCCCCGATAGCACCCTCAGCCACCAGCTGCCGGGCCCGGGGGAAGGGGGGATTAAAAAGCTGGTTGTGAATGACACAGATTTGCCTGTTTTTCGCTTTAGCAGCCTCCAGCATGGCGTCGCAATCGGAGACCTTGAGGGCCATCGGTTTCTCCATCAGCACGTGGCAACCCGCCTGCAAAGCCTCTAAAGCCAGGGGGGCGTGTATCTGGGGAGGCACACAGATATCGACGATGTCCAGCCTTTCTTTTGCGAGCATATCCGTTATCCCGGCGTAGACACCGGGGATGCTATATTTGGCGGCAGTCTGCCGGGCCAGTTCCCGGTTCTGGTCACATACCGCCTGAATAACGACGTTCTGCAGCCTCGAAAAACTCGGTATATGCTCCTGATGAACGACACCGCCGCAGCCGACAATACCAACTTTAAGTTTATCCGGCACCCTTAACCTCCTGAGTCAGTTCGTTGTAAAGATTGACCAGCCGCTGTCCCATGATATCCCAGCTATAACGCTGCTCGTAGGCCCGCCGGGCATTGGTTCCCAGCTCGCGGCAGAGCGACGGACCATCGCGTAGTTTGATAATCGCCTGCTTTATCTCGTTGACATCACCGGAATTCACGGCTATACCGCAGTTCTCCGCGGTGACTTTCTTCGTTGTCGAAGTGCCCTGATTGACCAGGATGGGCTTGCCGCAAATCATGGCGTTGAACAGGGTGCTGCCGCAGATGTAGCGGTAAAACGGCAGGACGGGGTCCCTGAGGACGAAAAAGAGGTCGGCCGTCAGCCCGCATCGGATTACCTCGGCGTAGGGTATTTTCCCGATAAACTCAAACCTGTCAGGCAGCCGGGCAGCCAGCTCTCCGATTTCCGCGGCCATATCCCCGTAGCCCGCTAATACCAGCTTTACGCCATCGATTTCTTTAACCACCTCGATTACCTTGTCCAGATTGAGCAGTCGGTCCCGATGCAGCTGGCCGGCATAAAACAGCGTGAACTGCTTGTTCTTCTCAATATCAGCGGGAGGGCTATCCTGATTGACGAGATAATCCGGTGGAGAATCGTAAACGGTGACGATACGACGGTGGGGGATACCGCCGATGCCCGCTACCTGCTCGTCATCGACGACGATGATAGCGGTAGCCAGGCGCATGATTAACTTGTCCACCGCCAGGCCGACCGCCCGCAGTCCGGCGGGGAGCAATTCCTCGTATACGTCAAGGAGTTCATAAACAACCGGCTTCCTCTTAAGTTTCGCCGCGATGACGCAGGGAAGGACGCTATCGAAATTAACAACGTGAACGATATCGAACCGCATCGTCACCAGGCGAAAGAAAACGAAGCCCCACCAGAGGGGGAGATAAAACAAAATCCATTTACCCCAGGGAGCCCTCAGGCGGAAGGGTATCGCCCGGTGATTTTCCAGTTCCATCGGCTCATCGGCTTTTCCTTCCCGGTCCCAGTAAATGTGCCGGGTGCCATAGCCCGCAAGGTTAATCGCCGTTATCTCCTTGGGCAGGCGGACATCCCGGTCTAAAGGGTTCGACCTCACGAAAACAGCCTCTTTTTTACGCATTAGCGGCATTCAATCCCGGATAAGCTTAAAACTTGGCGCTGGACTCTATCAGGCTCCGGTTCTCCATAATCCAGTCGTAGACCTTCCTGATACCGTCTTTCATAGCCATTCCCGGCTCGTAGCCCAGGACTTTCCCGGCTTTTTCAATCGAAGCTCTCCGCCGGGTTATCTTGTCCCAGTCCCGCCGCGGTATCAACTCGATACCTTTATCGTTGCCGGTAATTTCGTTCACCATATCAGCGATGTCCTTAATCTTTGTCTCGGTCTCGGAAGCCAGATTAAAAGCGTCGCCGACGGCTTCGGGGACGATGCCCAGCAGCATCGTGCCGGCGACGATGTCCTCGACGAAGGTGAAATCGCGGGTCTCGTCACCGGTGCCGGTAATCGGCAGGGGCTTCTTGTGGATAGCCCACCACATGAAGTTGGGGATGACGTTGCGGTAGGCGCCGGGTATCTCGCCCGGCCCGTAGACGTTAAAGTAGCGGGCGATGACGACCGGCAATTTATAATGATTATAGAAAAAGTTGCAGTAAAGCTCGCCGAGGAGCTTGGTGATTTGATAGGGGGTATCCAGGTGCAGCGAAACGAAGTCCTCCTTGAGCGGCAGCGGGGCCTGGCTACCGTAGACTGAACACCCGGAGGAGGCGAAAACGAACTTCTCGATGCCGGCCAGGTTGGCGTATTCCAGCACTTTTAAAGTGCCCAGGCCGTTAACGGTCTGGTCGGTCTCCGGGTTATCCACCGAGTTCTGGTTGGCGAAGTGCGCCGCCAGGTGAAATACGAATTCGGGGCGGTTAGCAAATGCCCGCTTCAGAGCTTCCTCGTCCAGTATGCTCCCCTGTATGAAAACTACGTTGGGAGCCGCCGGGATATTCCATTTAGCGGCGGCGGAAAGATCATCTAGAATGATAACCTTGGCCGCTTCGGCTTTAATCAGGGCTTTGGTCAGATTGCGACCGACACACCCGGCTCCACCGGTGATAAGGACGCTTTTGCCTTTATAGGCGCTTAAATATTCTCTCATCTTAACACCTCGCTAGCTATATTCTACCAGCATCTGTTTGCATACGAAGCTTTATGTATTTCCTCTCCCCCCTGTGGGAGAGGACTAAAGGAGAGGGGACTACGATTTCACCCTCACCCTTCCTCTCCCATCAAGGGAGAGGAGTTTATCATTGTATGGCATTAAGTCCACCATGTACTAACCGGCCGCCAGCTTGAGCAGCCCTTTCGTTTTTTCAAAGGCGGCTTTGGGGTCTCTTAGAATTAAAGTCGGCGCCTTGCCGAGGGCGATGAAAAAGACGCGCCGGTAGAACTTCTTGATAGCCGCCCGGACGCTTTCCGGCGTGAACTCAGATGTACGGAGCAGACCGGCGCCGCCGGGATGTGAGCCGAGCAGAATATCCTCCGGGGCGGGCTCCTTTATTAGATAGCCGGCTTTCTTGGATTCGTTATAAAGGCGGGTGCCGATAAGCGGGCTGGCCATGGTGACCGAGGGGACGACACCGTACTTTTTCAGCAGCCTGGCGGCAAAGTCGAAAGTATTTTGCATCTTAGCCGGGGTCTCGCCGGGGAACCCGACTATATAGTAGGCATGCGTGGCTATTTTATATTTCTGCAGCAGCCCGGCCGTAGCCTCTATTTTCCGTAGGTCCAGCTTTTTATCGATGATGTTGTCTAAAGTGTCCTGGTCGCCGGACTCGGGAGCGATGGTGATACGGAGACAGCCGGACTTTTTCATCTTGCTGACCAGCGACTCGTTAAGAAGGTCGCCGCGCACGCCGTTGGGGGTATTCCAGGTCAGACCCAGCTTCTCCCCTATCATCATCTCCAGGATTTCATCGAACCTTTTTTCGTTCAGATTAATGCAATCATCCTCAAAATCGATATGGCGCACGCCGTATTTTTCTTTGAGTAGCTTGAGGTGCCCCAGGACATGTTCCGGCGAGTGGGGACGCCACTTGCGTCCCATATGGAGATGCACCGAACAGAAGCAGCAGTTGAAGGGACAGCCCCGACTGGTAATAACAGGCACGGTCTGGCTGACGCTGGCATATGAGCGCCCCTTGAAGCCCTTCTCGTGAACCAGAAAGTAGTCTTCCATGTTGAGAAGGTGATAAGCGGGATAAGGGAGTTCGTCGAGATTTTCTACGGGCGCGGCACGTTCGTTGACAACGACTTCGCCCTTTTCGTTCCGGAAAGCGATTCCCCTGATACCGGCCAGGTCTGGGCCGGAACCGGCATAATGACTGATAAGCTCCGGTAATATCAGCTCTCCCTCGCCCATGACCACCACGTCGATAGTCTTCTCAGCCAGAAAATCACCGGGCGATACGACGGCATGGGGGCCACCCGCAATGACCGGGATTTCAGGGTTGATTTCCCTGACCAGGCGGGCGGCGGCCAGGGCATTCTTAAGCTGGCTGGTGAACGGACTGGTAATGCCGACGATATCCGGTTCAAGCTCGGCGATTTTTTCTTTTAAAAGCGGCCAGCGGGCGCCAAAATGCAGGCTGTCACCCTCGCGGAATAAAGCGCCTTCCCCGATTACGAGAGCATCGACGATGCTGATTTCAACCCCCTTTTTCTCCAGGACGGCCGCCAGGTAAAGCAGGCTCAGCGGGGGATGTATCCTTGCTTCCAGTACCCCGACGCTTTTAGCAGGGAGGGTCTGCGGGGGATTTACCAGCACTACCTTCATGAAAACTCCGGTGAATTTAGATTAATTATTACACATAAAGGGATACCTAGCAAGCGAATCAACGTTACTAAAGCCGGCAACTAATACATATTTGCTTATATTGTTAAAGGTTCCGTTTGTATTTAATTGATACGTTCAAGCTTCACCGCTGACCCCTCTTTTTTCCCTTTGTTATCTGTTCCCACCCGGACCGCCCTCGTATAATCAACGGCCTATCCCACAGAGCATGAATCCAACCCATCCGTTCATTTTGAGCATAGTGAAGAATCCGTCCTATCTACCGTCATTACAGCGCAGGCTGGAATCTATTAATCACCCCACCCCCTTCGGTTGTTATCTTTTCCCACCCGGGCCGCCCTCGTATAATCAACGGCCTATCCCTTAGTCTTTTACCCCACCCCTAAAAAGGGAAGTGCGCAGCGAGAGGGGGCTTCGCCCCCTCTCCAAGACTATCCGTGGAAAACCTTGAAGTTATGTTATGCCTTCTTGCGAGGCAATTGCCATCGTTGAAGACAGTTTGAGGAACATGATGGAGCTAATAGTATTATCGGGTCTTTCCGGTGATTACATGACTTAAACCCATATTGCCACTTGGTTCATTATAATTGATGGGCAGTACTTACAGCAGTCAGAGCTTTTATGCAAATATTCAGCTTGTTGTTGGTATCGTTAGTTCGAATCCCCTCAGGTGGACATTGATGAAATACCGAACGTAAACGGCCGGTTCTTCCCTCCTTCCTGTGCTCACGCCGTTGTCACGCCGATGCTCAAGGGCGGCTACCGGGTCGTCATCCCCGACCCCGGCGAGTACCAGCGGGCGCTCGGCGACGAGGGAGAGATGATGTTCGTCATCCCCGCCGCTAAAATGGAGGGTCTTATGGCTGGACTCTGACGCGATGGTGTCTTTGCCAGGGATGCTGAAATAAAAATCCACGGACTCTTCGACCACACCGGAGAGTTCGCCGACAACCAGATAAATCCTGAGAATTTTGCTGGCTTTGGCTTTCTCCGCGTTTTCGATTGCCAGGGCTAATAGCGATTCAACAATGCTTTGTTCATGCATTATTTATAAGCAGGTCCGGTCCTGAATCACAGGAAGGGGCGAGCTCCTGCCGGGAAACGGAACCTTTCAGGCTCTAATGCAGGCTACCTCGTGTTCGCGGCTATGTTTGTGTAATTGGGGCCTTTCCTCACGGCATTCCTGAACAGCTAACTCGCAGCGCGGGTGGAAGTGGCAGCCCGCCGGGGGGTTGGCCGGACTGGGGACCTCTCCCTTTAAAACGATACGTACCCGGCCCCTTTCTATTACAGGATTCGGAATCGGTACCGCTGACAACAGCGCTTTGGTATACGGGTGGAGCGGATTCTGGTAGAGTTCCTTGGCGCTGGCTATTTCCACAATCCGGCCCAGATACATTACCGCTACCCGGTCGCTGATATGCTGTACCACGGAAAGGTCATGGGCAATGAAGAGATAGGTAAGTCCCATCTTCTTCTGGAGTTCCCCCAGCAGATTGATTATTTGGGCCTGAATGGAAACATCAAGGGCTGAAATCGGCTCATCACAGATAATCAGCGAGGGACGACAGGCCAGGGCTCGGGCTATTCCCAGGCGCTGGCGTTGACCACCGCTGAATTCATGGGGGACACGGTCCATCATACTTGAATCCAGTCCCACGATTTTAAAAAGTTCGGCCACATTATCATTTAAGTCATTTCTACTGCGGGTCATGCCATGAATTATCAGCGGCATACCGGCAATAGTGCGCGCTGTCTGACGCGGATTGAGAGAACCGTAGGGATCCTGGAAAATAGCCCCCATATTTGAGCGGATGGGTCTTAACTGTCTATCTTTTAGAGAAGAAATATCGTTGCCGTTAAATATGATATTTCCCGAGGTCGGCCGATAAAGCCGTAAGATACAGCGGCCGGTAGTCGTCTTGCCGCAACCGCTTTCTCCTACCAGGCCTAGAGTCTCGTTCTTCCTGATGGCAAAACTCACGTCATCTACAGCCTTGATGTCACCGACTTTACGACGTAACAATCCTTTATTAATGGGAAAGTACATCTTTAAATTTCTAATTTCCAGAAGATTATTATTCTGTTGAACGTTCATGCATTCTCCCGGGTGTCAACGTAACACGATACATAATGTTGTTCACCTGCCGAACGGAGTTCAGGCCAGGGTTCGCTTCGGCATTTATCAATAGCGTAAGAGCATCTCGGCAAAAATGCACAATTATGGGGCATCTCGATAAGGTTCGGGGGTAATCCGGAGATAGGGACCAGTTCTCTATCGCTTTTCGTTTCCCCCAGCTGGG
The DNA here is from genome assembly GCA_964395955.1 of uncultured Dehalococcoidaceae bacterium. Lineage (GTDB taxonomy): Bacteria > Chloroflexota > Dehalococcoidia > Dehalococcoidales > RBG-16-60-22 > CAYVPT01. The sequence continues at coordinate 2,469 of CAYNDI010000001.1, read as the reverse complement.
GTACGCATTTAAGGAGTCCGATGGTGTAAGGATGACGGGGATGTAAGAAAATATCTTCCGAAAGACCTGATTCCACGATACGACCGGCGTACATGACGTATATTCTCTCGGCGTAACGCGCCACGATACCGAGGTTATGGGTAACGATGACGAGTGAAGTATTAAACCGGTTCACCATTTCCTGCATAAGCTCCAGCAGCTGCGCCTGAGTGGTCACATCTACCGCCGTAGTCGGCTCATCGGCGATGAGTATTTTAGGATTACATGAGAGGGCAATGGCAATCATTACTCTCTGTCGCATTCCGCCGCTGAACTGGTGCGGGTAGGAATCAAGGCGGCTCTCAGCCTCGGGGATACCTACATGGTTGAGTAGCTCCACCGCCCGCTTCCTGGCGGTTTGCGGGTCCATCTTGAGGTGTAATTCCAGCATTTCTGTAATCTGACGGCCGATAGTCAAAACCGGATTAAGCGAGGTCATCGGCTCTTGAAATATCATGGCAATCTTGGCGCCGCGTACGGCACTCATTTTGTCGCCTTTGGGTTTATACTTCAATAAGTCCTGACCTTCGAATTCAACGGTGCCGCCGGCAATCTGGCCCGGCGGCACCGCTATCAACTGCATCACCGAAAGCATGCTTACCGATTTCCCGCACCCGCTTTCTCCCACCAACCCGATTATCTCCTTCTCATTGACATGGAAAGAGACGCCATCCACAGCCTTGACCAGCCCGCGGTACGTATGGAAATAGGTTTTTAAGTTTTCAACATTTAAAATGACAGTCATACACACTTCTCATTATTCTTATGGTCCTATACTTTATATAACTCCCCTTAACCTGGGATCCAGGGCATCGCGGAGCCCGTCTCCCATCATATTAAAACCAAAGACTACCAGCATTATGGCTACGCCGGGAGAAAGTGACAATGCAGGGTTAGAGAGTATATATTTGTAACCGTCGCTGATCATACCGCCCCAGGCTGGATAAGGGGGCATTACGCCCACGCCCAGAAAGCTCAGGCCAGCTTCTGCCAGAATAACCGCCCCCAGGCCTACAGTGATGACGACCACTAGAGCCGGGAAAGCATTGGGCACAATTTCCAGGAACATCATGCGCAGATCGCCCATGCCCATCGCCCTGGCGGCTAGAATATAATCATTTTGCTTGACACTGAGCGCCTGGGCGCACATCATTCGGGCGTGGACGGATAGCATGCCGACACCCAGAGCCAAGATTACGTTTTTCACCCCGCCACCCAGCAAGGAAGCCATAATCAGAGCAACCAAAAGCATCGGAACTGCCATTAAGGCATCGATAAAGCGCATTATAATTTGAAAAATGATTCCGCCAAAATGAGCGGCGATTAGACCTAAAGCCTCGCCCAGTATGACGGACACCGCGGTCGCGCCGAGAGCAATTATTATAGAAGTACGGGCTCCATAAATAATGCGGCTCAGAACATCTCTTCCCAGATTATCGGTTCCCAGCCAGTGTTCCGCGCTGGGTTTGGCCAGAGTTTGAAGCATGTCAATGTCATTAGGAGGATAGGGTGCCAGCCATGGAGCAAATATGGCCGTTATAATCAAAAAGACAATCAGTACCAAACCGACTACCGCAAGCTTGCGGCCAAAAAATACCCTCATCACCCGGCGTAACTCGCTCTGGGCCGGTGCGATTTCAGACAATACCGCCGGTTTAACTGTATTGGCTACATTATTCTGCATTTCCGCACTCCTTAACCGTACCTTATACGCGGGTCAAACCAGCCGTAGGAAATATCGACCAACAGGTTGGAAAGCACCACTACCACAGCGATGACCAGTGTCCCAGCCTGGACTATCTGGTAATCATGAGAAAATAAAGAATTGGCCATTAGCCGTCCCATTCCCGGAATATTGAAGACGGTTTCTATCAGGACCGATCCCCCGAAGATCAGCCCGACCTGTAAGCCCAGGATGGTAATAACAGGTATCATGGCATTCTTTATGGTATGCCGGAGAATTATTACCCGCTCATGCAAACCCTTGGACCAGGCGGTCCGGATATAATCCTGGCTGACAACCTCAAGCATGGCAGAGCGCGTCTGACGGGTTAGTGAAGCAACCGAGAATAGAGAAAGGCAGATAACGGGCATGATTGCCGCACGCAGACTTTGTCCCAGACTTTCTGCAGGAGACACATAACCGCCAGTAGGCAGCCAATGCAACGTCAGCGAGAATAGATACATCAGTAATATTCCCACCCAGAAAGCAGGCAGCGTAATGCCGATATTGGCCGAAACAGTAACTACCGAATCAATCCATTTACCCCTTCTGAGAGCACAGATTACGCCGAAAATGATGCCGAAAAATGCGCTCACGATAAAAGACATGACACCGAAATAAATGGTTACCGGTAGCCTTTTGGATATCAAATACCCCACATCCTGACCCAGAACAATGGATTTACCCATATCTCCCCGCAGTATATT